>NZ_JAWOQN010000129.1:0-1170 GCF_033337395.1 Vibrio sp. YT-19(2023)
CAGTTTTTGCCGTTTCTTTCGAATTCTTCAATATCAACTGCATTCAAAGATGATGTAGCCGCACCTGTATCGACGCGAGCATCAAACGTTTGTTTGATGGAGTCGATGGTCACTTTTTCGCTCGAACCTAAAACGATGTCATGAGTCGGCGTTGGTTCAATAGGGGCAGGCACTTGGACAATAATAGGCTCTTTCGGTTTTTTAACCTCTGCCATTGCCTCTTCGCGGAAGGTGCTTAGATCACCTTGTAATTTATCGACTTGGTCTTCAAGGCTGTCGATGTAATCTGATTGGTTACTGATCTGCAGCTCTAAGTTAGTTATGCGATTATTGAAATTCGCTTCTGAAGCTTGAATAGCGGCTAACGTTTCTTGGTGGTACTGTTCGCCTTTGGTAAGTGTGCATCCAGATAATAAGGCGATGGCAACAACCGGAGTCAATCGTATTAACATTGAAAACCTTGGGATTGGATTAAGTTGTTTGTTTTTTAAGAGTTTAGCTTATATCGATAAAGGCTCACAAGTAAGAATCTTTCTCTATCTCTTATTGAGTGAGGAATAGTGATGAAAAGCTAATAATCAAGGATGCAAAGCGCACCCTTGATGAGAATAGAAGAGAGGGTAATGTCTTAATGGCAGGAAAGAGTTAAGACAATGTCAGAAATCTCAGTTAATTATGGCTTACGTGCTACCAGCACAGCGCGGCGTGGTGCCGGGTAGCCTTCCACTGTTTTGCTTGGATCGTTTGGATCTAAGTAATCTGGTAGAGAGTTGTGTGTCATCCAATCTGTTGTGCGTTGCTCATCAACTGAAGTCACGTTCTCATCAACAATATGAACATCTTCAAAACCAACCAGTTCTAGCCACACTTTTAGTGCTTTCGCAGACGGGAAGAAGTACACATTGCGCATTTGAGCGTAGCGTGAGGTCGGCACAAGTACTGCGTTTTCATCGCCTTCGATTACCAAGGTTTCCAATACTAACTCACCACCAGAAACCAACTGATCTTTTAGTTGAATCAAATGGTCAAGTGGAGAACGACGGTGGTAGAGAACACCCATGCTGAACACGGTATCAAACGCTTCCAGTTTAGGCAGTTGCTCAATACCCAGCGGCAATAGGTGCGCACGTTGGTCACCGCCCATGAGTTTGCGAATTGCCTCAAACTGGA
>NZ_JAWOQN010000130.1:0-1168 GCF_033337395.1 Vibrio sp. YT-19(2023)
TCTTTGTGTGAGTGAGGCTCTGAATCCACAAATTTAACTACTAGAGTCTGGCAGGCTGAAAACGCTTCTTTCACCGTGTCCGCGTTTTCTTCAGGTAACTCAACTTTTATCACCCCAGCGACTTGGTCTTCAATAAAGTTCACTTTACTGATTAACCATTTGCCTCCGTTTTCATGAGTAACAGCAGCCAGTTGTTTGATAGTCGCCGGTGATGCTTGACCGACAAAGTTAACGATAAACACAGTGTTCATGATGTCCCCTCCTGGAATAAGGTTTGGACGCAGTGCGGTGGAACGCATCGCTTAAGTTATTGGAATAAGTCCTTTTCTTCAGTGTAGGTCCTAGGAAGGGGTTATGTTTGATAGAAGTCAATTTTTCACACTAATTCGCGAAGAAAATAATCAAAACAGTGCACTAGATACAAAAAGAGCAGCCGTTTGGCTGCTCTTCATTAATGTCGTTCAATATGGTTGGCTTAGAACGTTACTTTCAGCTCTACGCCGTAAAACTGACTGTCGTAGCTTGCACCTGCGTCCATGGCAAACTTCGCAACATCTTGATTGCCGAACCAAGGTGAGGAGTTGAATTTCAATTCAGCGCTGCCGCCCCATGCGTCAGTCACCCAGTGGTGGATATGACCAACAGGGTTTAGGAAGAAGAGAGAAACGTCGCCTGCAGTTTCTGAACCTAACACTTCGCCGCCATTTGCTACGATGTCTTGCTCTGCTGTTAGCATTATTTCACCCACGACGGCACCAAAGAATGGCGTGATAAAGATGTCCTGCCAAGAAGGGACTTCTGCAAACGCTCCAACACCGTATTCCCAGAAGAAAGTAGACATGGTGGCAGAGTACAAGAATGATTCAAATTCGTTGTAACCTGCATGTCTTGCCGCCGTGTAGTAAACACCGCCAAAGTATGGGTGCATGATGTAGTTTAGGAAGTGTTCGTCACGGTCCCATACCGGGCCATCAGAAACGTTATCTTTCCATTTGCTACCTAGCTTGCTCATGTCGCGGTCTTCTTCGTCCCACTTCGTAATGCTTTCAGGAAGAAACGTCATCAAACCAACAGTAGCCACACTCAGGCCAAGAATGGTGTACGTCTGGCCCATTAGGTAATCCCAGTCCTTATCTTGAGGAACGATAAGGTGTCTAGGCTGAAGGCC
>NZ_JAWOQN010000131.1:0-1166 GCF_033337395.1 Vibrio sp. YT-19(2023)
TATGTTCGTTCAAAAGGGGAGTTACTAATTGATAACTGGTTGTATTTGGCTGGCATTGTCCATGCTTACGAGCGACAAGTCCCGATAGAACAAGAAGTGATGAGCGATTTTTATCTTCCTGCTGGCAAGCTGTACCTTCAGTTTTGGGGAAGTGATAGCGGAGAGACGCCAGAAAAAGAGCGAGAAGCCATTCGTGCGGTGTATCAGCAACACAACTTCAATTTGATCGAAGTAGAGCCAAGTGAACTAGACAAGCTGGATGAAGTATTGCCAAAACGTCTGCGCCAATTTGGCATCCAAGCGTACTGAGGTTCTTCTCAAATGAATGAAGATGCTTGCGATGTGATGGTATTTGTCATGCCCAGAAACGAAAAAACCCGTGATGATTCACGGGTTTTGTATTTTTAGCGGTTATCTTGGCTTATCGCACGAAGGACTAGAAACCTTTGATGTTTTCCGCTTCTAGCTCAGAGAAGTACTTAACTGTCTTCACTTTAAGCTCTTGTTGTGAAGGCTCGTCACATACGATCACTGCTTTAGGGTGCAGCTGAAGAGCAGAAACTGTCCATAGGTGGTTTACACAACCTTCAACAGCCGCTTCTAGTGCAAGTGCTTTGTTGTGACCAGTCACTAGGATCATCACTTCTTCTGCGTCTAGTAGTGTGCCTACACCGATAGTCAGTGCGTATTTAGGAACTTGGTTGATGTCGCCATCAAAGAAGCGAGAGTTCGCGATACGAGTATCTTCAGTTAGTGTCTTGATGCGAGTGCGAGAAGACAGAGAAGACGCTGGCTCGTTGAATGCGATGTGACCGTCGTTACCTACGCCGCCCATGAATAGGTTGATTTTGCCGTAAGACTTGATTTTGTCTTCGTAGCGTTTGCATTCTGCTTCGTGGTTGTCAGTGTTGCCGTTCAACAGGTTGATATTTTCTTCTTGAATATCAATGTGGTTGAAGAAGTTGTTGTACATGAATGAACGGTATGATTCTGGGTGATCCGCAGGGATACCGATGTATTCATCCATGTTGAAAGTGACAACGTGTTTGAAACTTACTTCACCAGCTTGGTAAAGCTCGATCAGTGCTTTGTAAGTTGCTAGAGGAGTGCCACCAGTTGGTAGACCCAGAACGAATGGACGCTCAGCAGTAGGTTTGAAATCGTTG
>NZ_JAWOQN010000132.1:0-1156 GCF_033337395.1 Vibrio sp. YT-19(2023)
AAACAGTACCGTTGCGACAAAAATAGTGATTAACAACAGCAGACCAATCAAACTTAGTGATAACCACTTGGTCCACTTAAACATCTTTTTGATCATAGCTCAGGCCCCAAAGAGAAGTGGATGCGGAATTCGTTGTTTGGCTTTTCATCCAGCCCCCACGCAAAGTCGAAGCTTACCGGTCCCACAGGTGAAGCCCATCGAATACCAACCCCGGCACCAGATTTCCATTCAGGTGTGTCATTAAACGCATCACCAATATCGTAGAACGTTGCGGCCCACCAGTTGCCGTAAACACGATATTGATACTCTAAGGTGCTGCTTAAGATGTATTTCGCACCCGTTAATGCGCCACTTTCATCGACAGGTGAGATGGATTCATAGCCATAACCACGGATGTTGTTGTCACCACCAGCAAAGAAACGCAACGATGGCGAAAGCTTTTCAAATTCCTCCGTGATATTAGCCCCCCCTTCGAGACGGAACAAACCACGATGGTTTTCGCCGATGCCACGAATCCACGAAGATCGCCCAAGCAAACGCAATACGCGCGTTTCAGACAGTAGCGCCGGATCGCCGTATTCAACCGTTACGCTTTGCTTATCGCCCCACATTGGCATACTGCCACCACGGACACGAGTACGCGAAAAGGTTGCGCCAGGAAGCACAAACTGCACGCCATCATCTTGCAAACCTTGCGAGAAGTTTTCGTACAAGTGACGAACGTACACGGTTTTGTGCCAACCACCGTCGGTTAACCAGTGTCTTTCTACCGCAAGGTTTGATTCCAAACTCTCAGTATCACGGTTGTCCAAATGCTTCAGACCAAATTGCAATTGATAGTATTCACGTAAGACGTCGTCTAATGGAATTTTGTAGCCGGCGGTGATGGTTTGTTCTGGTTTGGAGAGAGAAAGCGCCGTATTAAAGCTATGACCGCGTGCACTTACCCATGGTTTTTTCCATTTTAAAGTGCCGCGCACACCCGTATCGGTGGAGTAACCAATACCGGTTTCAATTTGGTTTTTCGCAGCAGGCGCTAACGAGACTTTAATCGGCAACTCGCGCCCATCTTCAAGCTTGCTTAAGTCAGGCTCAACAAACACCGAGGAGAACCAATCGGTGTTAGACAGGTTTTGGTTGTATTCACCCACATCAG
>NZ_JAWOQN010000133.1:0-1155 GCF_033337395.1 Vibrio sp. YT-19(2023)
CTGAGCTTTGATGTTGTCCATCATAGCGCAAACCAGATCTTCAAAGAAGCTCAGCTGAACATCACGCAAGCCAGATGCACCAAGAAACGACTTTGGTGACTTCACGTAATAGATATCGCGTGGATCTTCTAAATAGCGGTTCAACGCTGCCTGACCAAACGCGATGTCTTCTGGCTCCAGCTCGATGCTCTCTTCTCGGTTCAAGTTGATTGCGCGGCGCAGTACCTGCTCTCCAACTTGATCAAACGGTTTGATGTCACGGTGACGAAACAGATGCTCAGACACAGACTCACGAGTCGGAGCTGCTAGGGTGGAAGGAATGAACGGGCTATCCCCTTCAAGATTTAGCAAAACAGGCTCGCCTGATTCCATTTTTGCCACTGAACAGTTTGCAGTGCCATAGTCAAAGCCAATATACATGAGTCCTCCCACTGACGAAAAAAAGGTCGGCAATGCTAACTCAATGGCACATGAATTACTACTCAAACGGTAGAGCGATTCTCGCTTATTCGCTTTCGGACGTTTCTTTTTTCATGGCAGGTAACACGACGGCTAACAATAACGCTAATAAAAGAAAAGCAGGCGTGAGTTTCAATCCTTGCCAAATTGAGTACGTGTCGTGAAACAGCCAAAAAATTCCTATCGTTAACAAGTAAGCAAAATAGCTGCTGAGCACTAAACTCATCGCGACAAAACGCGTGCGATTGATGATGAGGATTCGCACTAAATATTGGCTGAGTAAACTCGCGCAGTGCATCGCCAATTGCCAGTTGATGATAAAAAAAGCCAGAGAAACAAATCCAGCTACCAGCATGGCGTCGTGCGTACTAACAATAAAGTAGCTGCCGAAACGGCTCATCATAACAGGATAATTGCCTTCGTAGACGATGGACCAAGAGATCGCATTCGCCACTGCAATATAATTGGCAAAATAGGCAATAGCATAGAAAGTCGTGCGGGAACTAAAAGGTTGAAATACGTCCGCACAATAGCCGCGCCATTCTTCTTGATTAGCGGTGGGGCCAACCCAATTGCGTTTGTGGTCTGGGAGTCGCTCGGCAAATGCAGGGCCATTTCGAAACAGTAGCCAGAAAATATACAGCGCCAATGCAATCAACAGTATCGTCAACATACTCCCCCCTTAGAAATGTCTGT
>NZ_JAWOQN010000134.1:0-1153 GCF_033337395.1 Vibrio sp. YT-19(2023)
AATATGATAATGGCCGAACTTTAGAACTCTACACTCTCCAGCTGTGATTTTGGGCAATACCATGAGCGATATTTTACTTGGCAAACTCGCCACCGAATTTAAAACCGTCAAAGCGATGGTGGAGGTGTATTGCCATGATCATCATGGAACCAAAGATGCGCTGTGCAGTGAATGCCGTGAACTGCTTGATTACGCGGAAGTGCGATTGGATCGATGCCCATACGGAGAAGAAAAACCGACGTGTAACAAGTGCCCAATTCACTGCTATAAACCCGAACCTAAAGAACAGATGCGTTTAGTGATGCGCTATTCAGGCCCGAGAATGTTACTAAAACATCCGATTCTGGCAGTTCGGCACCTGCTGCACGAGAAACGCGAGGTTCCTGAAAAACCAGCTGCCAATGCATCGAACCGCCACAAAAGAATCAATGTAGAACGCGATACTAAGAAGTCGTAACGACGGTTAGATTCTTTATCCAATACTTTTGCGTGTATCGACGATAACACAACGCCAACTTAACGACTTCCTCTGCAATCATCAGTGCATACACGTACTTAAACTCCCAACCAAGAACAAACGCAGCGATTGCACAAAGTGGTAAGCCTGTCATCCACATGGCGATAAAGTCCATGCGTAAGCAGAATACGTTGTCGCCACCAGCTCGAATAATCCCGTTAATGATGATCATGTTCAACATACGCAACCAAATCGCGCAGCACAAAATCATCAACGCAGGGGCAGCGAGTGGGTAAAGCTCAGGTTTGTCCAAATTCAGTGCTGCAATGATCGACCCACGATTAAGAAGCAACAGTGCGCCGATGGAAATACCAAACACAAAGACTGCTTTGATAAAGAATTTTGCCATGTGTTCAGCCCGCTCAAAGGCATCACGCCCCAAGGATTGACCAATCATCACAGAGCACGCCACAGAGATCCCAAAGAAAATCGAGTAACAGAGTGATTCAAATGGGCCGAGCATACTAAACACCGCCAATTCGGTTGTCCCCATGTGGCCAAAAATCATCTGATAAACCATGGTGCCGATTGCCCAAAGTAATGCACCTAGCGTCATTGGCAGCGCAAGACGACGATAAGACAGCCACAGCGAAGGGCGTTCAGAGCCTTCTTTTACTTCCAGCAACCAGTGCTTCC
>NZ_JAWOQN010000135.1:0-1152 GCF_033337395.1 Vibrio sp. YT-19(2023)
ATAGAGATACCCGCGAACTGCGCGTAAGCACCTGAATCAACTGGCTTGGTTGCAACAATGTTTAGGTAATCCAAGACTTCTTGACCAGACATATCGACGTAAGAAACCATGTTGCCAAATGGCTGCACGGTCAGCACATCTTTGTATGTGATGTCACCAGCTTCAATAGAATCACGCACACCGCCTGAGTTCATCACTGCGAAATCTGCTTTTGCACGTTCCATATGAGCCGTTGCAATTAAACGACCTAGATTCGTCTGTTGGAATCGCACGACATCACGGTCACCTTCTAACTTACCGTTTGATTCCGCAATTTTCACATTCAGCTGGCTTTGGCCTTTTTCTTGGAAAGGACGAAGGAAGTCCAACATCGCTTTGTCTTGAGTAATTTCATCTTGAACAAACACACGTTGTGATTGACCATCCACGTTGATTTTTTTCTTCAAGTTTACCGGAATAAGATCGTAGCTCACCATTGATAGTTCGCCGTTACGGAATTCGTAATCGGCACGGCCAACATATTTACCCCACTCATGCGCCTGAACAATGTAAGTACCGTTTTGTTGGTCTGGCTGACACTCATCACCCGGTTTAAAGTTCTTTTTGATAACGTTAGGACCTTCCATACAAACTGGCTCTTGTGAGTGACCACCCACAATCATATCCAAATCGCCTTCATTAAGGTAACGCGCCAAAGCTACATCACCCGGTGCATTGATGCCACGGTTGCCATTTTCGTAGTGACCCATGTGCGTAACAGCGAAAATCAGATCCGGATTTTCTGTTTTTTTCAGTTCTGCAATCAGCTCTTTCGCTTCCGCTTTCGGGTCGCGGAAGTCCACTTGACCGATAAACTCAGGATTTCCCAACTTCGCGGTATCTTCTGTTGTCAGACCAATAACCGCAATTTTAATGCCTTGCTTATTGAACATCGCGTAAGGTTGGAATAAACGCTTGCCCGTTTTTTTGTCGTAGATGTTGGCTGACAGCATTGGGAAGTTAGCCCAATCTTGCTGCTTGAATAGCACATCTAGCGGATTATCAAATTCGTGATTGCCTAACGCCATCGCGTCGTAGCCAATCTTACTCATGCCTTTGAAATCTGGTTCAGCGTCTTGTAAATCAGATTCAGGAACGCCGGTATTAATATCA
>NZ_JAWOQN010000136.1:0-1149 GCF_033337395.1 Vibrio sp. YT-19(2023)
CAATACCCATAAATCAATGTGCTTGATAAGTCCCACACCCTGAATAGCAGCTTGCAACATGCTGTAATCGTCGTTGAACACCGCATTGCCTTGCGGTTCAAATATCACCGTATGTTTATCAACATCAGGAGACGTGAGTGACCAATGGTCGTGTGTGCCACTTGAGGTAAAACGGTACGCGAGGCAGTTGTGATGCTCTAAGTCATTCGGCGTTTCAGGTTTGCCATATCGCTTGAAGTAATCTGGAGAACCGACTATCGCGTTTGTCAGATTTGGAGTGATTGGAATCGCGACCATGTGCTCATCCAAGCTAACACCTAAACGTATTCCTGCATCCATCCCTTCCGCAACAATATTTGTCAGACCGTCATCCATGATCAGCTCTAAACGTATTTTCGGATAACGAGATAAAAACTCCCCCAAGTGCGGTTCGATAAGAAGCCGAGCGGCTGTTCTAGACACGCTAATACGAATGAGCCCCGCGGGCTCGATATGTAAATCATTCAGCGAACTTAGGGCTTGCTCAATATTGGTCAATGAAGGATGAAGGGTGTCGAGCAAACGCTGCCCTTCTTCGGTCAGAGACATGTTTCGTGTCGTGCGATTTAGCAGCCTAACTTGAAGTTGTTTTTCTAACCCTTTCACATGCTGCGACAATGCAGCCCGCGTCACTCCCATTTCGGAGGCGGCTTTCGTAAAACTGCGATGGCGCGCTACATGCGCAAACCACGTTAGTGAAGATATTAGGGAAGGTTCAATAGCCATTTGTTAAGTATAACTTAACAGTCATGTATGTAAAACGATATTTATCTAATACAGTTCGTTCACTAGTATTAACCCAAGGCTTACGCCCCACGAGACAAAACAGTGAAACGCTACAGGAGAATTTCGTTATGTCTAAAGTTACTTTCAAAAATCTAAATGGTCTGGGCATCTCTATTGCAGCGGTGATTAACGTTCCTGAAAACTTTGATGAATCTAAACCGTATCCTGCCATTGTAGTTTCTCATCCTGGTGGCGGCGTTAAAGAGCAGACAGCGGGAACCTACGCGAAAAAACTATCAGAACATGGCTTCGTTACTATCGCATTCGACGCATCGTTTCAGGGCGAAAGTACAGGTGAGCCTCGCCAACTAGAAAACCCTCACA
>NZ_JAWOQN010000137.1:0-1147 GCF_033337395.1 Vibrio sp. YT-19(2023)
GCTTTTCTCGTTCAACTAAGCATCCTTTTAATTCGTAGTGATTGTCTGGGTGAGCAAGCAGGTCTAAATCGCAATGGCGGCTCTTTTGAATCGTCTTAGAAACAGTCTCGACCGAACTTTTAACACGAATAGGTTGATGCTCAGGCACATAGACTCGAGTCCCGCCATCTTTTTGTGTATAGATAGAAGCTTGGACACAGTTGTTGTTGAGTGTAATGCTAGAAGCCGGAGCGCTGTAGCAAACCCCCAGAATGTCCCACGGCCAACCCACCGCTCGGTCATACCCTGTAAAGGCACTGTTGTCTAACCACAGGTCACCGTTAATGCGCGTTAAACCATTTTTTTTCGCTAATGACAGCAACGCTTTCAAATCTTGTGTTTGTAGGGTGGGATCTCCGACAAAGTAGATAACGGCATCGGAACTCGAGGTTTCAAGCTTTGTTCGAAATGCAAAGCTGTCCCCTAACTCTAATTTAGCAGCTAAGGCTGTGACAATTTTTAATGTGCTCGCTGGTGGAAATAATTGGTCTGTTGGACGGATACCATCGAGCGTGGAACTTTCGTTTAGTTTTTCTGCAACTAAGCTGATACGGGCGCCCTCTGGCAATACCTCTTGATGAGGATACGCATAAGACAATAGCGGAAAAATAAGAGAAGAAATGAGTAGAGGCCAACGTAAACGCATAGTGTGATTTTCTAGGGTTAGTTATGTGATTGAGTATACGCAAGTCCACTCAATATGCTAGGTGCATCCAAGAATGCTTGGTTCATCATTAATATTGAGACAAAGTGGTTAGAAGAACGCGCTATTAAGATGAGAAATGAAAGATAAAAAAATGCCCGCGATAAGCGGGCACTGAGTATTCAAGTCTAAAGACTGGAATTAGAAGTCGTAACGTAGACCTAGAGCTAGCTCGTCTTCTGCATCAGCTTTAGATGCTGTAGTGTTGCCACCAACTTTACCTAGTTTATCGCCAGAGTCGATTAGGTTGAAGTTGTATGAAACGTAACCACGGAAGTTAGGCTTGAAGTAGTAAGATGCATCAACAGCGAAGTTGTTTGCAGAAGTTTCGTTGTTAGTTTCTGCGTTGTTGTACGTTGTTGTGAATACTGTTTGACCTAGAGTGTAAGCACCAGCTAGTTCGTA
>NZ_JAWOQN010000138.1:0-1144 GCF_033337395.1 Vibrio sp. YT-19(2023)
ATTCTAATTTATCGGGAGCGGCTTCATCGCTCCTGAATTTTTCTAACGGTCTTACATCATGCAAAAGTTAACGATTCTTGGTGCAACAGGCTCAATAGGTGCAAGCACCTTAAAAGTGGTTGAACAAAACCCAGAGCTGTTTTCTGTGGTCGCACTAGCGGCTGGCACTAACGTTGAAAAGATGGTGGCACTTTGTCGCCAATGGCAGCCCAAATTCGCGGTAATGGCGGATAAGGCTGCGGCTGTTGCTCTGCAATCAGAAATCCACACCATTTCACCAAATACAGAAGTGTTAGGTGGTGTTGATGCACTTTGTCATGTGGCTTCATTAGAAGAAGTAGATAGCGTAATGGCAGCCATCGTTGGTGCAGCGGGTTTGTTGCCAACCATGGCGGCCGTTAAAGCGGGCAAGCGCGTATTGCTGGCGAATAAAGAAGCGCTTGTCATGTCTGGGCAGTTGTTTATTGATGCCGTTGAACAATACGGGGCAGAGTTGCTGCCAGTAGACAGTGAACATAATGCTATTTTCCAGTGCCTACCACAGCAAGTTCAAACCAATCTTGGCCGCTGTAACTTAGATGAGCATGGCATTTCTAATATTCTGTTAACCGGATCTGGCGGTCCATTCCGTTACGCTGACATTGCCGATCTCGACAGCGTAACGCCAGCACAGGCAATCGCGCA
This sequence comes from Vibrio sp. YT-19(2023), assembly GCF_033337395.1. Taxonomy (NCBI): domain Bacteria; kingdom Pseudomonadati; phylum Pseudomonadota; class Gammaproteobacteria; order Vibrionales; family Vibrionaceae; genus Vibrio; species Vibrio sp. YT-19(2023). Next base: position 685 of record NZ_JAWOQN010000138.1, read on the forward strand.
CCCTAACTGGTCTATGGGGCCAAAGATTTCGGTCGATTCTGCGACTATGATGAATAAAGGTCTTGAGTACATTGAAGCAAAATGGCTATTCAATGCGGCTCGTGACCAGTTAAAAGTGATTATTCACCCGCAATCCGTGATCCATTCAATGGTTCAGTATCGTGATGGTTCGGTACTGGCGCAAATGGGAGAGCCAGATATGGCAACACCAATTGCGCTGACAATGTCTTATCCTTCTCGTGTTGATGCCGGTGTAAAACCGCTAGACTTTACTCAAGTAGGTGAATTGACATTCTTGCAACCAGACTTTGCTCGTTATCCTTGTTTGAAGCTTGCGATTGACGCGTGTTACGAAGGGCAACATGCGACTACTGCTCTAAATGCAGCCAATGAAGTTGCTGTTGATGCGTTTCTAAATAATCGCCTTGGTTTTACAGATATAGCTCGCATCAATGAATTG
>NZ_JAWOQN010000013.1:0-142443 GCF_033337395.1 Vibrio sp. YT-19(2023)
ATTGGCGCTGGACTAAACAAAGGCCCCCTTTTAGGGGGCTCACACAAAGCCACCTTCTTTAGAAGGTGGTAATTTACTTAACCCCCCTGAGCTTGTGAATTCAGGTAATTGGGTGAGGTTCAGCTCTCTAATGACCTTATCTGCAATATGATTCGATTTTAAAATGGCGATTTGCGTTTGAAAGTACTCTTTTTTTGTCGTGTCGACGCCATATACTTCCTCGATTGAAAGGGCGCTTTTTTGCTCCTCTTGGATGAGTAGCGTAGCTGTAGCTTGGTATATCGATGCTTTGGAGTAGATATACCAAGTACAAGTTAATGAGAACAGAAGCGTGAATGCTGCGATGCTTAGCCAATTCTTTTTAATCGCTTTGAAGTGATGGCCAAAACGAATCAGTTCTACTTTGTTCATCTGGAGATTATTTGGATGAGTCCCGTTCATTTGATTCCCTGTCACTTAAAAGAAGCTCTGGTCAATAAATACAATGTCACCAGGTTCAACGTTGCGGTGCATACTGACTCCTTCCATCGTTTGACCTGTTTTATGCTTGGTGAGGTTAATGCCTTTGCGTGAGGCTCTGTCGGTCAAGCCACCTGCTAGAGCGATGGCCTTCTCTATGGTTAACCCTGGACGGTACTCAAATCCACCAGGTTTCCTGACTTCGCCATTAACGTAAAACAGACGAAAGTTATTGATGGTGACCATCACTTTTGGATTGATGAGATAATCGCCTTTTAAGCCCGTTTCTATTTCGTACTTGAGTTGTTTTGGTGTTTTTTTGATTGCTTTAATTCGGCCAAGGTAGGGGTAATCAAAGTAGCCATCTGACGTTATTAGAATATTTTTAATCGTAAGATCTTCTTCACCATAGACCTGCACGGAAATGGTATCGCCAGTATCGAGTAAGTAATCTTCCTCGTTTGAGTCAGCGTTGACCAAAGTGCTAAATAGCAACAACGCTACACTCATGAATTTGATGAATGCCTTCATTAATAATCCTTTTTACAGAGAAAACTGTGCGCTTAAAGTCCAAATATTTTGTTCGAAGCTATAATCCGATCGGCTAGAGTTTTTATCTTGGTATTGCCAATCGGCTTGCAGCTGTATCCAACGTTTGATCTGATAATCGATACCAAAAGATAGAGTGTACCGATCGTCGTTTCTGGAGATTCCCGTGTAATCATCTTGTTGATAAACAGCACCTAAGCGAGTTGCAAGGTAACTATTCCAATCGTGCTTCAGGTTCAGTCGGTAACGAGTTTGTAGGTTGTAATCGCCATCTTGATCGGGGTTAACCGCCGCTTGAGTGGTTTTCACGCTGACTAGAGTTTGTTCTTGAGGCAACCATTCAAAGCCGATATCCCAACTAAAGCCTTTAAATGTCTCTCGTTGAGCGCTGTCAAAATCTTTGATTTGATAACCGAGTCGAGCGATGCCTTTGGTTTTTCCTGTGACTTCCCATTCGGCACCGGTGTAATAGAAACTGGTGTTGTTATCTTTCGATGGCTGCGCAGAATTTCGGTGCTGATAATCGGTTACGATTTGGTTTGTTCCGACTAACCAATAGGTTCTTGGCGTCGCTCTTAAATAGAACTCCAAATGTGCATTGGGAGCTCGAAAATCGTTGTATTTAGTTTTAGCGTTTGGGCGCCCAGGCAAGCCTTCACGATAGTTTTGATAGGTTTTATCACTATAGCCTAAACCGAATTCGAGTCTGCCTTTGGCACCGTTAGATCCAAAGACATAATTGGTTTTTACATCGTTACGGTTGAACTCTATTGGTGAGTCGATTGCGCTACCATTACCTTCGGTAATATCTTCTCCTCGAACTTCATGCTGGGCGCGAAAACGGTAATCAACCACTAAACGATGACGATGATTAAATTCGAAAAAGTTGGAAAACTGAAAAGTGTGGTCGTCGAAGTCGTTGCGATCGTCAGATGAAAAGCCAGCTTTTAACTTATATAAAATATCTGCGCGATAGCGATTCCGTTCTATACGTGCTAATAAGCTTGGTTCTATACCCCAAATATTGACCGATTCTACATTGCCGGATTTTTCCGCTTTATTGATGTTGTCATCTCCCTCGTAGAAAGTTTTTACGAGGGGAATCAACTCTATACCAGACTCGGTTTGGTAAGCCATCGGTTCTGCGAGCAAGTCAGTAGAAAACAGACTCAATGCTATTGCCATTGTCAGTTTCTTCATAATCTCAACCTTAGTAAGCGTTAGCACCAGTGAAGCCTTTGAAAACGGTCATAAAGATGATTTTGATGTCCATCCAAACCGACCAGTGGTGGATGTAATCCAAATCAAATTCGACTCTCTTTTCCATTTTTTCTAAGGTGTCGGTTTCGCCGCGATAACCATTAATCTGCGCCCAGCCAGTAATGCCTGGTTTTACTTTGTGACGTAGCATGTATCGGTCAACAATCTGGCGATACTCTTCATTGTGCGCCACGGCATGAGGGCGTGGACCAACAATAGACATGGTCCCTTGCAGTACATTGATAAATTGAGGCAGTTCGTCCAAAGAGGTGCGACGTAGAAATCCGCCAAAAGGCGTAATACGAGGATCGTTCTTTGTCGCCTGTTTCACGTTGGAACCTTGATCCATGGTTGTCATTGAACGGAACTTCCAGACTTCAATCTTGCGTCCATCAAGACCGTAACGATGTTGTTTAAAGATGACAGGGCCTTTAGAAGTTGCCTTAATGCCAATCGCAATGACGAATAGAATAGGGGCGATTAAGACCAAAATAATGCTCGAAAACAAGATGTCTTCAAACCGTTTTACCCAAGAAGAAATTCCAGCAAAAGGTGTATCAAAGACACTTAGTGTTTGAACTTGGCCGATCTGCGCCCAACGAGAATGTAAAAGGTTATAAGTGAAGAAGTCGGGAATCAGATACGTATTTGCGGTGGTATCTGAGAATTGGTTAAGAAGTGACGCAATGCGCTCTTTTGCGTGCATTGGCATCGCGATATAGACGTAATCTACTTCCCCTTTTTTAGCTCGCTCAAGGGCGTGGTCAACAGCTCCTTTAATAGGATAATCAGAATTTGGCAGTCTGTCGGAAGATCGTTCGTCGTAAAAGCCATCAAAAAGCACGCCGTGTTCTGTGTGGTTTTGAATTTCGTTAGCTAGGGTAATGCCGTGAGGAGTTTGGCCGATGATGATCGCAGTGCGAGTGTTGAATCCTTTTTTTCTCAAATAGGCTAATCCGGTACGGAATGTTACTCGCCATGCTAAAAGCAGAGCGGGCGTAATCGCAAACCACAGCGCTAAAATTGTGTTATCAAATAAGGTATGGACTTCAGAAAAATACAGCACAATAAAGATAAGTGCAGAAGTCACCGCCCAAGCAACACAGACAATAAACATCTGCTCTTTAAACGAACTGGTTCGCCAAGAGCGATAAAGATTGCCGCTTTCTGCCATAAATAGAAAGGAGATGCCTCCAACGAAAGCCAATATGACGTAATCTTTCCCCATCGCAGTATTCATGTCTTTGAACACTAAAAGCAGCATAAAAGAGACGATGACAGCAAGATCTGAGATGCGATATAAAAAAGCGAACTCCATCTCATGAGAGCGGATAAGTCCTTTTTGTTTCATGACTCAGTTTCCCTTCTGACACGCTACCGCCCTTGGGTGTCTTCCCCAATTGCCGTGTCGTGAACGTTATTAGTAGTTAGTGCACAGAGCATTCTGTGGAATGCTGCTGAGTTTTTTGTCACGTGTAATTTCGTTGATAAGTGTAAAAATTTGCTTTGTTGAGGTAAGTGGAAATAAGAATGATATTTAGCCCTTTGGCTAAGTTTGGCGGGTTAGGAAAAAGCTGGTACTTACTTATGAGGAATGAGGAAAAGTATTAAAAATGAAGTATCAGTACAAAGACAATGGTTTATGTGAGGGTAGAAGAAACGGGTGATTTGATTCGTTCACGATTAATGATTTAGTATCGAATTGCTGATATTTATTAAGATAAAAAAATCCCTCTCACTTGAGAGGGATTTTTTTGAGTAAGGACGAATGAACTATTCGACTTCTACGCCGTTTTCTTTGTATAGGCGGCGGCATGCGCGACCATCACTGTGGAACAGGTGACAACGATGAGCTGGAATACCGATCTCGATTTTATCGCCAGTGTCGACTGCAAGCGTGTCCGGCTGACGGAAAATAACGTCGGCGTCCGCGCCTTCTAGATTTAGGTATACTTGAGTTTCGTTACCTAGCTTCTCAACAATCATCACTTCACCGTGAATACTTGCATCAGCTTCAGAAGCGGATAATAGGTGCTCAGGGCGAATGCCTAAAGACATTCGGTCGCCGCGGTTAACGGTTGTACCATCCACCGGAATCCAGAAAGATACGCCGTTAGATAGTTGAACTTTGACGCGCTCTGCTTCTACTTCATCAATGAATACGCTCATGAAGTTCATTTTCGGAGAACCGATAAAGCCAGCTACAAAGCGGTTTTGTGGGTAATGGTAAAGCTCAAGCGGCTTACCAACTTGCGATACATAACCTCCGTCTAGTACAACGATTTTATCTGCCATTGTCATCGCTTCTACCTGATCGTGCGTTACGTAGATCATGGTACAACCAAGTTGGCGCTGAAGTTTCGTGATTTGTGCACGCATGTTTACACGCAGTGCCGCATCCAAGTTTGATAGTGGCTCGTCTAGAAGGAATACATTTGGCTGCGATACCAATGTTCGGCCAATCGCCACACGTTGACGCTGTCCACCAGAAAGTGCTTTTGGTTGGCGCTCAAGCAAGTGGCCTAGTTGTAGGATTTCTGCTGCTTGTTCAACACGCTTGTCGATTTCTGCTTTGTCTGCTTTTGCTAGTTTCAAGCCAAATGACATGTTGTCATATAAGTTAAGGTGCGGGTAAAGAGCGTAAGACTGGAATACCATACCAACACCACGTTTGGATGGTTCGACGTCATTCATGCGCTGGTCACCAATATACAAATCACCTGAAGTAATGTCTTCAAGACCGGCAATACAACGTAAAAGGGTAGATTTACCACAACCTGATGGACCTACGAAAACAACAAATTCACCTTCGTTGATTGTTAGGTTTACGTTCTTAGAAATCAGTACGTCGCCATACGCTTTACAAACATTTTTTAACGTGACACTCGCCATGTAGCTCGTCCTCGATCAATTTTTTATTATTCACCGCTCATCATTATATGAATTATCTAGCGAGCAGTAACAGTAGGAATCGGTAAGTTCTTGCGGTTGGTAAGAAAAGTAGGGTAGCACTTCAATAAAATGTCCTGAATAGAAGTGCTACCCATCATAGCCAAGTACGAGTTTCTCTCCCCCACATTATTCGTATTGTCTCCCCCGTGAAATAATTACCACAAACAACACTAATAATGACATTCCACTCGTCTGGCAATGCAAAACCAGCAAATCTTTTTCCTAATACGTAGGCACTGCTGGGAAAGGGTTCTTACCATCCACTCTTGGATGACTGCAGTTTCTAAGATTGTGCGTAGTGCGACATCCTCCTAATAGAAATAATTGTAGGGGGAGTAGAAAGGGAGGAGTAAAAAAGGAGGAGGAAGAAAGCAGTTGGTCGGAAATCACATTATTGCACCACCTAAAGTTGAAACCGATCACAGGAACTATCCATTTTGTGATTTGAGTCTCTTACCCTTGGCGATTTAGATCACGAAAATACGTCATAATTGTAAGGGCGTAGGGATTAGGAGGATGAGACATATTGGATTATTTCAGATGATATATGTCGAAATACGGCTGAACCTCAATGGACTAGCCCTACATCAAAAATATAAAAAGGATACGAACATGAAAAAGTTAAGCGCTGTAGCACTAGGTACTCTTGTTGCTTTGGGTTCTTTTGGTGCTAATGCTGCCATCGAAGAAGGACAACTTACTATCTGGATCAACGGTGATAAAGGCTACAACGGCCTTGCTGAAGTTGGTAAGAAATTTGAAGAAGACACAGGCATTAAAGTGACTGTGGCTCACCCAGATGGCCTTCAAGACAAATTCCCTCAAACTGCAGCGACTGGCGACGGTCCTGATATCGTATTCTGGGCTCACGACCGTTTCGGTGGTTACGCAGAAGCTGGCCTGCTAGCAGAAATTAAACCTTCTAAGAATATTCAAGAAGGTATCGTTGATTTCGCTTGGGATGCAGTACGTTACGACGGCAAATTGATCGGCTATCCAGTTGCGGTTGAGTCTCTATCTCTAATCTACAACAAAGACCTAGTTCCAAACCCACCAAAGTCTTGGGAAGAGGTTGCAGCATTAGATGCAAAACTTAAAAAAGACGGCAAGTCTGCAATCATGTGGAACCTAAAAGAACCGTACTTCACTTGGCCACTAATGGCGGCTGATGGCGGCTACGCGTTCAAATACACTTCTGAAGGTTACGATGTTAAAGACGCTGGTATCGCGAAAGAAGGCGTTAAAGACGCAATGAGCTTCGTAAAAGGCTTAGTTGATAAAGGCGTAATCTCTGCGGATATGGATTACTCAGTGTCTGAGTCTGCGTTCAACCAAGGCAAAACAGCGATGACGATCAACGGTCCATGGTCTTGGGGCAACATTGAGAAGTCAGGCGTTAACTACGGCGTGACTACGCTACCTAAGTTCCAAGGTCAATCTTCTAAGCCATTCGTTGGTGTTCTAACAGCTGGTATCAGCACTGCGTCTCCAAACAAAGACCTAGCGGTTGAGTTCATTGAGAACTACCTACTAACAAACGATGGCCTACGTATGGTTAACAACGATAAGCCTCTAGGTGCGGTAGCGCTTAACTCGTTCCAACGTGAACTAGATTCAGATACTCGTATCGCTGCGACTATGGATAACGCGATGAACGGCGAAATCATGCCAAATATCCCTCAAATGAACGCATTCTGGGGTGCGGCTAAGAACGCAATCATCAACGTAGTTGACGGTCGTCAAACTGTCGATGCAGCTCTTGCAGATGCAGAAAAACAAATGACTAAATAATTAAGTAAGACCTTTTTAAGGAGGAGGCAACTCCTCCTTACTTTTCTATATTTATTCTATATTCGCTAGCAGGTTCCCTATGCAGTCAGTTCAAGGTACAAATGCTATGACAGCACCAGAAGCCAGCCTTCCGAGCAGCAAAAAAGTGTTCATGAAATGGTCACTTTTAGGCACAGTCGGCATCATCAATGGCTACGCAACAATCCTTATGTATTCTCGCGGTGAGATTGCGTTTGCACTACTTACGCTCATTCTTACCGCTTTAGCGTTGTTCATCTTTGGTAGTAAAAAGACGTACGCACACCGTTACATCTACCCTGGTATAGCAGGGATGATCCTTTTCATTCTTTTCCCTTTGGCGTACACCATAGGTTTGGCGTTTACCAACTATAGCGCGAAGAACCAACTCTCTTTTGATCGCGCTCAGAACGTACTTTTGGACCGAACTTACCAAAGTGGTGATAGCTACCCGTTCACTTTGTATAAAACGGAGCAAGGCCATCAACTTGTGGTTGAAAAAGATGGTGAGCTACTTGCAAGCCCGACTTTTCAGCTTGATAACCTTTCAGCATCGGAGTTTGATCTTTCACCAATTGAAGAAGTAACGGGTGAAAAAGAATCAATCAAGGCGATTGTTAAGAACCGCAGTGCGTTGAGCAGTGTCGATTTACATTTGCCAAGTGGTGATGATATCCGCATGAGTGGGCTGCGCAAATTTGCTGCAGTTGTACCTTTGTACACATTACAAGAAGATGGTGAAACGCTTTACAACAACCGGACTGAAGAAACGCTACGTCCAAATATGGAAGTAGGTTACTACCAGCCTGTCGATGAAAACGGTCAATTTGTTGGTAGCACAGTGTCACCAGGTTTCGTGGTGAACATTGGTACCCACAACTTTGAGCGTGTTTGGAAAGATGATGGTATCAAAGAGCCGTTTATCAGTATCTTTATCTGGACCATTGTTTTCTCTGCGCTAACCGTATTATTTACGCTTGTTATTGGTCTTGTCCTTGCCAGTGTGGTTCAGTGGGAAGCACTTAAAGGTCGCTCAGTTTACCGTTTGTTGCTAATCCTGCCTTATGCAGTTCCGGCGTTTATTTCTATCTTGATCTTTAAAGGTTTGTTTAACCAAAGCTTTGGTGAGATCAACATGTTGTTGGAAGGCTTATTCGGCATTAGCCCGGCTTGGTTTTCTGATCCGTTCATGGCGAAAACCATGATCTTAATTGTTAACACTTGGCTTGGTTTCCCTTACATGATGATTTTGTGTATGGGCTTACTAAAAGCGATTCCAGACGATTTATATGAAGCATCAGCAATTGATGGTGCGAACTTTGTCACGAACTTCACACGTATCACACTACCAATGATGTTGAAGCCGTTAACACCATTGTTGATCGCGAGTTTTGCATTTAACTTCAACAACTTCGTACTTATCCAGTTGTTGACTGGCGGTGGTCCAAACATGATTGGTACATCAGAGCCTGCGGGTTACACCGACCTGCTAGTAAGTTACACCTACCGAATCGCATTCGAAGGTGCTGGTGGTCAAGACTTCGGTCTAGCAAGTGCAGTAGCAACGCTTATCTTCCTATTGGTTGGCGCATTGGCACTTATCAACCTACGCGTAACTAAAGTAGCTCAGGACTAAGGAGAAATTACAATGGCAATGGTACAAGGTAAGTCATTAAAGTATCGTGTTTGGGCTACTCATATTGCAATGTGGGCATTCTTGGCACTGATTATTTTCCCTTTACTGATGATCATCGCGATTTCATTCCGTGAAGGTAACTTTGCAACGGGTAGCCTGATCCCAGACAACCCAACACTTGATCACTGGAAATTGGCATTAGGTTTCTCGGTGACTAATCCAGACGGTACAGTTACACCGCCACCATTCCCAGTAATGACATGGTTGTGGAACTCGGTAAAAGTGGGTGGTATTTCTGCAATCCTAATCGTGGCGCTATCAACCACATCGGCTTACGCGTTTGCTCGTATGAAGTTCAAAGGTAAGAACACCATTCTTAAAGCGATGATGATCTTCCAGATGTTCCCTGCGGTGTTGGCACTGGTTGCTCTGTACGCGTTGTTCGACAAACTGGGTCAGTACATTCCTTTCCTTGGTCTGAACACGCATGGCGGTCTGATCTTCGCTTACTTAGGCGGTATCGCACTGCACGTTTGGACCATTAAAGGCTACTTCGAAAGTATTGACTCGTCTCTAGAAGAAGCAGCGGCTCTTGATGGTGCTACACCATGGCAAGCATTCCGTTTGGTATTGCTGCCACTGTCTGTGCCAATCCTAGCGGTAGTCTTCATCTTGTCGTTCATCATGGTAATTGGTGAAGTTCCTGTAGCGTCACTACTGCTTTCTGATGTAGACTCGTACACACTTGCAGTGGGTATGCAGCAATACCTATATCCACAAAACTACTTGTGGGGTGACTTTGCCGCAGCTGCTGTACTTTCAGCAGTGCCAATCACTGCCGTATTCTTACTTGCGCAGCGCTGGTTGGTTGGTGGTCTAACCGCTGGTGGTGTGAAAGGATAATCTCTTGTGGTCTGAGATTGATAAGAATAACTAGAAAAGGGCGACCACATGGTCGCCCTTATACTTAGCACGGATATTACAATTTTGGTTTGGCCGCCGATCAGTAATATCTTGGCTTTTATTGGCGTTACGCATAGCTGGCTGTTAGCTTAGTTCCTTACGATTCAATCACTAACAGTTTTTGTAACCATAACCTGAGTTTAGACTCAGGTTTTTTTATGCCTGTTAAAGGCAATTGTGCAATAAGTAGATAGAGATTAGCGGCTTTGCAATGGATTACACAGGGCTTGAATAATGCCCTGCGTAGCACTTCACATAAATAACTAGAGCTTAGTAAAAAGCTAAATTGAGGTAGGGAAGGAAGAGATTAAAACTCTCGGCTGGAAGGTGCGCATCCAACGTATTGAAGCAGCGTGTACAAACTTTCTTGCTGCAGTGCGACGCGACGAAATAGATTAGCAAAGGTAACGTCACCGCCAAAGCAAGTTTGAATGTAATGATTAATTTCTGTTTCGTTATACCCCTCGACGTACATGGTTCTCACCCACTGGTACTCGACCGCTTTTAAATTGGTCAACGTCTCTTCACTTAAGGTCGTTTCTTTTAGTCTCAAGATCCAAACTCTATCCAACTCTAAAATAATGGATGGATTTAAGCAAAGCTAGGTGAAGGATTTATGACAGAGAAGGGCGAGCGTGAAACAAATGGCAAAACCATGATGTTGCTCCACACTCTGGGTCTAGGTAACGTTGAGGTACTTAATAGCGTTCTTAACGGATGCCAGTTACTTGAGATATTTAACGTGTGCTTCCATTTCTTCCCCAATCTCTTTACGCATGTTCATAAGACGGATAGCGGATTGCTCTAAGGCTTTGTCTTCATCTGACTCTGGAATCCATTTCGGTACATCGGTTGGTTTTCCGTTTTCATCTACAGCAACCATGATAACGATACAGTGAGTGGTGAGTCTGTTTTTCATTTGCTTTGGATCACTAGCTTGCACGTCAATCGCAATGTGCATTGAGCTTCGTCCGGTATAAATGACTTTCGCGCTAACTTCGACTAAGTTGCCGACATGAATCGGCGCAACAAACCGAATGCCGCCAGCATATGCGGTAATGCAATATTTACCACTCCACGCTGCAGAACAGGCGTACGCTGCCAAGTCGATCCATTTCATTACGGCGCCGCCGTGCACTTTTCCGCCAAAATTTACGTCGCTGGGTTCTGCTAAAAAGCGAAGGGTAATGTCTCTTTGACCACTGCTCATCTGTCTTTCCTTGATGGGTTATTGTTTTCCCAATTTAGCAGCAAGATGAATTTTCGGGAATAGCGAATGAAACAAAACATTAACTTTTATTCGAACGCTGGAAGTGACAAGCCACAGCGTAGTTCTATGGCTTGAGGTGTAGATGTTAATTGGCGGTAGAGGCAATCTCAGAATTGGACAATGGTTTTCTCTGTCTTACTTTTATTTGCGACAGGATAACGCCAGAGATGACTAACAACCCACCAATAATGTGGTAAGCGTAAATTTTCTCACCAATTAGTGTTGAAGCAAGTATGACGGAAACCACAGGCATTAGGTTCATGAACATAGCACTTGAATCAGCACCAATTGAATCAATCGCTTTGACCCACATCAGCGGCGCGAAAATGGAAGCAGCAATACCAGCATAAGCGATTAATGGTAGCGCGTCTTGGCTTGGTAACAGTTGCTCACTAGAGAGCCAAAGTGGTGTGAGCATCAAAACAGAAAAGAAGCCCTGCATGTAAACCAGAGTCAAACTACTGAATGGCATTTTCCAGCGTTTTAGCAGAACACAATAAGCCGCGTATACCATGGCAGCAACGAGCATTAAGCTGTCACCTTGCGTTAAGTCTTGATGTAAAAAGTAAGTGATATCACCGTGACCAAGCATAAATGCCAAGCCGCCGAGCGAAATGACACCACCGACGATACTTAACATTGATATAGATTTACCGAGCAATGGGACACTTAAAAACACACTGATCAAAGGAACTAAAGAGGTGATCAGGGCCATATTAGAGGCCGTTGTTGTTAAACCGGCATAGTATCCAAGTGACTGGTTGAGAACCATACCAAGTAACGCAAGAAACGCCAACTTAGCTAAGTAAGGTCGAATAATGTGTCGTTGTTTGATGATTGCAGGCAGGCAAAATGGCGTTAGGAGTACCATTGCGACAAACCAACGGTAGAAACTCATCGCACTTGGTTCAATGGCGCTCGCAGCCATCTTGTTCACAATTGAGTTACCACCCCAAATCATAACGGTGAAAAACGGAAGTAAATAAATCATGAGAACCCTATAGCACAATTATTGATGGCGCTAGTCTGGCAGGTCTTTATAATAAAAAGTATCTCTTAAAAGACATCGTAAGCGATAGGAAGACAATTTTGAAAAAGAGCGCCAGAAATCTTCACCCCTCCTTATCAATCGATCGTGCGCCATCAGATGTATTTATGAATTTCGAAGCGTTTCTCTCTAATACAGAAACACGAATTCATAGCCACCCTTGGGGGCAAGTGCAACTGATCAGCGGTGGGATTCTGGAGATGGATGCAGAAGACACAAGATTTCTAGCACCTCCACATCTTGCTATTTGGGTTCCCGCCGGAATTCGTCACACTAGCTACAACCGTAAGCCAATCGAATATTGTTCTTTGAATATTGCCCCTGAATTGACAGCGCATTTTCCTACCAAAACGAGCTTGATCAAAGTGACTCCAATCGTGTCATCTATTATTGAGGACTTTCGTCAGCGAGACATTAACGTGGCGCAAACTGATGAAGACAAGCGCTTGGTACAAGTGTTATTGGACCAGCTTGCAAAGCAAGAAGTCGAACATCACTTTTTACCGACTACCGACAATAAGTATCTTGAACCGATTTTAAAAGCAGTAGAAGAATCGCCGACGGATGAGATCAGTTTGGCGGAGTGGGCGGCAAAAGTGCATACCACAGAACGCACGTTAGCGAGACATTGCCAGAGTGAGTTGGGCATGAGCTTTACTGAGTGGCGCTTACGTGTGCGATATTTACATTCTATGGAGTTGCTGCGTAAAGGGCAGACCGTAAAAGAAGTCGCTCTGACGTTAGGTTATAACCAAGCCAGCCCTTTTATCGCGATGTTCAAGAAATACTCCGGCATGACACCGGAGCAATACAAGAATCGATTGTTGTAAAAGTGTAGAGTCTATTTTAAAAAAATTGACAATGCGCTGTATGATGACCGACTCGAAAAGCTGATGGTATTGGAAAGACCTACGTCTATCTTGTGTCAGATTGAGTCAGAATTATAACCTTGAGAATTCGCTTTATTATCATTGCTTTACAACATGCCTGTAAGATTCTTTAGATGATACAATGTGCTAAAGTGACAAAAAACTCAATTGACACCGCTTAGATTTAAGTATTGATTGTTATTAGTTTCTTCAGCCGCCAATTTGTCCCTACTTTTCAAGGAAGTAGAGTTGTACTGTGCAACTATAACTCTTCTACCCTCAATCGTGAGTTCCAATGTGGGTGACCATATATTCTGATCGCGATGCGTCACAATAATCACGGTCGAGTTCAATGTTTGAATATGTTGAGCAATACTTTTTTCGGTTGCTTCGTCTAATGCTGCCGTCGCTTCGTCGAAAATGAGGATTGGCGCCTTTTTAATGAGAGCTCGCGCAATTGCAACTCTCTGTCTTTCACCTCCTGACAACCCTGAGCCTCTTTGTCCTACTGTTTGATGTATTCCTTTAGGAGATGAGTCAATAAGTTTGTCCAATTGTGCGTGTCTTGCAAAGCTCTCAACTTCATAATCACTTGCATTGGGATTACCTAACCGAATGTTATCCGCCAATGTGCCAGTAAAAATGACCGGTTCCTGAGCAACATAGGCTATATGCTGGGTGAGCACGTCATAAGGGATATTCTTTAGATCTATCCCTCCGAGCGAAATAAGACCTTGGTCAGGATCATCAAACCTTAGAAACAGGCCCAGTAAAGTGCTTTTCCCACTGCCACTGACTCCATTGATGACGACGGTATCACCTTGTTTGATCTCCGTGCTAGCATCTTCAAAGAGATCTAAATGGCCCACAAGGTTCAGTTCGAACTTATGGTTTTTGGGGGAGGTTGCAAATTGAGGATTAGGCTCAGGCAGAACAGGGACATTCGTTAACTGAGCGTAATTTTTAATTGAGGATTTTACGTCGTTAATCGCAAAGCCTGCCAACGCGAGTTCACCCAAAGGTGCAGCTGCACGGGTAATCAATATCAATAAAGCCAAGGCTAATAAGGGTTGAGTAATCGGCTCTAAGACGAGATAGATGGCGATACCTGCAAGGGGTAAAATCGTTGCCAATCCTGATACTAAGGTTGCGATAGAAGCGTTACGATTAATAGTTGAATGAGCTTCTTCTTGTGCGTGCCAACTCTGTTCAATACGCTCGATTGAGCGCTCAGGCCCCGCTGTTGAGCGAAGTAACTCAAGGTGATCTATGAGCTCAAGTGTTGATTTAGTCGCTTGAAGCTCTGCGTCATGTCGGTCGCTATCTGAGCGACTTAGGTATCTTTGCGCCTTGTACTGAACGAGCAGTGCAACTAGTAACAATACGGCACTGAGTAGTGCAATTTCACCTCCTCCAACGACCCCAATACCGATAATTAAAAATATGGGTAACATTGGAGCGTGCAAAAATGTTTGTAGCTGATGAGCAGGAATGGCCATAAAGCCAGGTATTCCTCGTTCTGCTAGTTGAGTGAGCTGAGTTCTATGCTGATCATTAAACCAAGCTAACTTTGCTTTACTGAGCGAATGACCTACTGATGAATAAAGATCCCCAGCCAGTTTCGCACCAGAGAGAAATCCAGAACGAGTTACAATAACGGTAACTATCACAGTTAGAACAGCAGCTATTATGACGTTCAATGGTGAAGCTTGTTCGACAATAGATATTGCAAGAAATGTGTAAGCCGTTGCCTCAAATAATGCAACTAGTCCCCAACCTATAGCGACTCGATATAGACGGTGCTTTGCACTTTGTGGAATTGTCGAATTGGAATAGAGGGTATTGTGAGCCGTCATACTTCTTCATCCTGTCGTTGAGCCTTTCTGTTGAGCATCAATGTAGTGTCTGCAAGTTTCGCGAGTTCTGAGTCGTGAGTAATTATGATCAATATCTTGTCTTGTGTTTTCGCAAACTTCGCGAGATTTCTGATCACAGTGAAGGCCGTATTTTTATCGAGAGCACTGGTTGGTTCATCCAGTAATAGAACGTTGGCTTGAGTTAGAAATGTGTTAGCTATTGCGACACGTTGTTGCTCGCCTCCTGAAAGCACGCTTGCATCAGAATTGAGGTCAATCTTTAATTGAGCTTGTTGCAAAGCTTGGTTCAGCTCGTCGTCACTTGAACTTGGCGTTGATAGTTTCAAATTCTGCCTAATGGTAGTTTTGAGTACACCGATATCTTGGGGTACATAGCGTATGGCGGAGTATCGGGATATCTCAGAGAGTTTAGACAGTTGATTGCCTCCTAAGGTAACGAAGCCTGAAAGAGGTGTTTCTTGACCTGCTAATAGACGTAGTAACGTACTTTTGCCTGCTCCGCTAGGCCCCATGATGGCTGTAAATGAACCCCGTGGGAAGTAGTGGGAGAAGTTATCAATAATATTAACGGTTCCATTAGCCACTACGATATTTGATGCTTGTAGTGATAGCGGTTTTTCTCCCGCGCTCAAACTGCCACTTTCTATTTGTGGTTGCTGTAAAAAGTCGCTGATGTTCTTTGCAGCATTCTTTCCTGCGTTAACGTAGTCCAATCCATGGCCAAGCTTCAGTGCGGGTGATACGACGGCCAAACCAAAAAAGAATAGCGACGCCATTGCCACGGGACTTAATTCATAGCCAATGGTATAGGCCATTGCGAAAGTCGAAACCGCTTGAAGTAATGCGGTAGCAATTGCTGCTGGAAGGGCAACGCTACCAACCCATTTCACTATGCCGTGAGTAAAGCGTCTTGTGGCATCATTATAGCTGTCGAGTGCTCCTGCTTGCGTGCCGTAAATTCGATTTACTCGGATACCTCTTGTGTAGTCGTTTACTGCGGTAACGATATCACCCATTATTGTCATGCGCTCTTTGCCATGTTTAGCGGCGAACCTAGGTAAAAAGAGTAGGTAGTACAATGATGCAATTAGACCAGGGAGCAGAGTAAGCATCGCTACCGGACCTGTGAGATTCAACATGATAAAAATAGAAGTTGCGGGTACGACAATGAATGTCACGAGTTCTGAAGGCAAATGCGCAACCATGTGGTGAAGCGTGCTGATGTCTTCGGAAACTATGCGACGCAGTTGATTATCACCATATTGAGAGATGGTCTTGCTTGGCAAGCGCGTCAAGTGCTGGCCAACTTGGCGACGTAATCGAGTGGAAAACTGCGACTCGGCATCATGAACTAACCACGAGCCCACTGATGAGGCAAGTGCGCTAGCCGCCCAAAGTCCTATGGCACCGTAAATCCATTGGTTTGCAAATTTATCGATAAGGTTTATCAAGCATAGCAGTGCACCAACTTTTGCCACAGCGGCAAGTGCTTCACAAAACGTTCCCAAAGCAAGCTTCTTAATCGATGGCTTTAAGGCTGGCATGAAGCTAGGCGTAACGTAATGTTGGCTGATTTTACTTATCATATTGTCACCTTATCTAGCCTATCAAGCGAAAATAAGGAGAACGTGGTAGAGCATATTGAGCTCTTATCGTTTTTCATATAAAGCCTATGGAAGTGGACGTTGATGGATTATGTTTTGAATTAACTTTGGCCGTAGGTGTTGCGAGCTCTTTGTCTGCTTGAATGTTGAAGATGAGTACTTCCTTTGATTTGTTGTGAATTTTCATGAACAGCCAAATGGGAGTAAGTCCCCCTTAGAAGGCAGGCTAAAGGGGAGGTGGAGGGATTAGAAATCCGCAGTAGCTGACAGCATCACTGTACGTGGTGCGCCAAGAGCTAGGTCCGCATAGTGGGTGGTTGTCCAGTAATCTTCATCCAGTACATTGTTTACGCTAAGGCGCCAAACCACGCTTGTTTCAGCAATATTTGAGTTGTAGCGTGCGCCAAGATCAAGAATAGTCTGTGCAGGTAATACCTGAGTGTTTTGTGCATCAATGTACTGTTCAGACATATAGTTCGCTTGGCCGATAAGCGTGAGATCACGCATCGCAGGGAGGTTCCATTCTAATGCGAGTTTAGCTTGTAAATCGGGTAGCTTAGTTGCTTGTTTCCCCTCCTCTGTCACATCTGTTGCTTTTGTAATCTCTGCATCTGTATAGGCGATACCACCGATGAGCGTATAGTCCTTTGATAGTGTGCCGTAGAACCCCCATTCAATACCGCGATTGCGCTGTTCACCACCGAAAGAAAAAATGTTGGTATCCGGATCTTGGTACCCATTTGGCTTTTTAATCTCAAATAAACTGAACGTATGAGCAAAGCCGTCCAGGTCAAGCTTCACGCCTGCTTCAGTCTGTTTGGTTTTTTGGGGTTCAAAAGCCTCTCCTGCGTTTGCAGCGCTAGAGCCTGCTGTTTTCCCATTCGTTAAGCCTTCGGTGTAGTTACCATAAAGCGAAACTGAGCTCGAAACTTTGTATAATGCTGCAAGTGCGGGAGTGTAAGTACTTTCCTTAAACTTGGTGGTAGGAAGCGACATTCCGTTCATTATTATTCCAGATTCATAATCAATGCTCTGGTAACGCAAGCCGAGCGTGATTTGATATTTCCCATCAACAAAAGATAACGTATCGGCAATGCCATAGCTGACCTGAGTTGAATCGACAGGTAAACCATAGTAGTTGTCGTAAACTGAATTTTCTGGTCCCCAAACAGGATCATAAATATTCGAGTTCCAAGGGGCTGGATTATTATTACCTGTTGGAGAATCATTTTTATCTTCTCTAAAGTAAGTACTATTCAGTACAAGGTGGTGTTCTACTGGGCCAATGTCAAAGTTGCTACGAACACCTATCTCACCTGAAGTTCGTTTGTTCTCAAGCTTAACTGATCCGAGAGATACCTCTAGGTTACCCTCGTTATCGATGATTTTGATTCGTTGCGGTACATTTGAATGAAAATCTGTACGGCTACCACCCAATGCGCTGTATACAGTTACAGAGTCACTAACGTTTAGCTCCCCGCGAATCATCATCCCTTTATCTTCGCTATTATTGTAGGCCCAACTTGGCGTCAATAATGTGTCAGATGGAGGAGGTGATGGGATTTTGAGACCAGAAGCGATGCTTAACCCACGGTTTGCACCTTCAACTAGCTCTGTACTGTAGTAAAAATCTGCTTCAAGGAAAGCAATGTCATTACGCCAATCAAGGCTTAATGATGCAAGTTGAGTTTTGTTGCTTTGGTTGTTTATCGCGGTGTCTCCATCTTTAAATGCACCGTTGAAACGAATACCAAATTCTTCATTTGTACCAAAGCGACGTCCAATATCGATATGTCCTCCGAATTGAGTGTCCGATAAGTAGCTGCCGGTGAAAGATGTGATTGGTGTTTCTTGTGCTCTTTTTGTCACTAAGTTGATGGTGCCACCAACAGATCCATTCGGTGGCATACCGTTGAGCAAAGAAGCAGGACCTTTAAGTACATCAATACGTTGATACATTTCAGGAGAGGTTCGGTAATAAGGAGCGATACCATACAATCCATTAAACATAACGTCGCTAATGTCTGAGTTGAAACCTCTTACTTTGAAACTTTCTTTGTTTAAGCCGGTTTCACCGCTGGTGAAAACAGAGGGATCAGAAGCTGAGATTACATCTGAGATATCGCGTGCTTGTTGGTCTTGAATGTGTTTTTCTGTGTATCCAATCGTATTGAAAGGCGTTTCCATGAAGTTTTTGTCGCCAAGCATTCCCATATTACTCGCGTGAGAAACTTTGCCAGCGGCATAAACTCTGTTTGCTTCACCATAAACTGTCATTGATTCATCTACGACTTCTTCAGCTTGAGCGATACTAATTGGTACGACAAAAGTACTAAATTGAAGTGAAATAAAGAGGGCGATATGACACGGGCTTGGTTTGTTTTTCTGTGAAGAGTCCATCGCTATCTGATGATAGTCATGAGTCATTATAGATTCCTTTTCTTTGTTTGGGCTAGCTCACATCCGTTCTGACGTCGGTTGAGTGTTGAATTACTTAAGATCCAACTCATTGTTATTAGATTTAGCTTTGGTAACCTTTTAGGATGTCATCAATTATGATTTTCAGAGATGTGATGCTTGCTGAAGTGATGTACCAAGCATCGGCATCAACAAAAACGACGTTGTCGTTTTTCCATGCTTTGGTTTGACGGAGTAGCGGGTTTGCTAAGTGTTCCGCATCAATGACAGGCTTTCCTTCCATTACTGCTGTTCGATCAATGATGTAAAGAATGTCTGGATCAGCTTGGCTAATGAACTCGCTAGAAATTGGCTGACCATGCAAACCTGTCTCCACTTTTTCACTCGCTGCTTTTACCCCCAGAACATCGAAAACGAAGCCATAACGAGACTCAACGCCAAATGAGCTGAAAGCACCATTGTTATGCATGACAACCAAAGCTTTTTCTGAACGCTCTTTCGTAACAGCGCGCACTTCTGCGACTTTTGCATCGATTTCGGCAACTTTCTGTTGGGCTAGCTCTTGCTTTTCAAAGATCTCACCAAGCTCTACAAGGTGTTTCTTAATGGTATCGACGTGATGGTCACGACTATTACGGTAGCTGATGTCAAAATGTAAAGTCGGAGCGAGTTGAGAGAGTTCTTCATACTGATTAGCATGTAGCGGAGTCATCAATACGAGATCTGGTTTTAGGGCATAGATCTTTTCCATATTAGGCTGAACTATCGCACCAAGATCCGCTATCTCAGGTGTGTCTTTGTATTTCGCTAGAAAGTGAGGAACAAAGTCTTTCACCATTCCTGAGATTGGAACATTTAGCTGATCTAAAAAGTCCACTTCGTTCATATCTAATGCTGCCACTCGTTGAGGGCGATGAGAAATAGTAGTTGCTCCGAGATTGTGTTCAATCACGATGAGCTTTTCTAATGGCTGAGTATCTTCAATTTTAGTTATTTCCGGCTCGCAACCTGATAAGGTTCCTAGAGCGCAGCAAGCAAGCACGATACTCAAACGTAGGGGGCTCTTAAACATGGGGTATTTCCTTTTTGTCAGTGAGTTGCCTTTAAACAGGCGAGTAACAGTTTTCATATTTGGCTTCTTGCTCTTATCGTGATGGCTAGGAAATATCCCCCACAAAGGACATTCACCAAAATAGAGACGGTGGTTTTAAAGTTAAATAAGTGCTCTACCAGAAGTTGACCAGACAAGAACATGACAATTGCAATAGCACAAGCAACGAGCAATATGTGTCTGTAGTTCGGTGCGCTAGTAATGGAATAAGCAATATTGGCAATAAAAATTCCCATAAAAGCCGTTGGGCCAATCAAGCTCGTCGAAATTGCTACCAAAATGGCGATTACAGCAAAGAACTTTGGTACATATTGCTTATCATTTAGTCCTAATGACATCGCTTGGTCTCGACCTAGACCTATCACATCTAGCTCGCGTGACCATCTGTTAGCAAAGAGTGCCAAAACGCTTAACGCAATACTGGAAAAAAGTAACGTAGAAGGTTTCGCTCGCTCAAACGAGGTATAGCTGAATCCTTGAAGGATAGAGAATTCTCCAGGGCTTATTCTGAGCTGGATAAATTGAGCAAGAGTTGTCAGCACCATTGTCAAAACAAAGCCAATCAGCAGAACTTGGTGCATGTCATGTTTAAATCTATTGAGTACCCAAGATTGAATCGCTAAGGAATACAACAGAATGAGTATTGCAGAGACAGCGAAATTACCGACAACACCTAATGTAGCAATGCCAGAAGTGCCCCCTAGTAATAAGAGTAGGGTTTGCCAAACCAGATAAACCGACTCATATCCCATAATGGATGGCGTAAGAATACGATTACCAGCTAAAGCTTGGAAAATAACAGCAGAGATGGCCACGCAGCTGCCCCCAATAACTATGGCACCAAGTTTAATCAGCCTCTTAGGGATGACGTAATCAAAATCCCACCCAGAGCTTGTAAAGATAAAGGCGATAGATAGTATGCAAACGAGTATAATGCTCACTCGCATGTTTGAGTAATGTGATCTCATACTCGTGCTCCTTTCAAAAGAAACACAAGAAACATGACTCCCCCGATAGCACTGGCTGTTAATCCAATTGGGACTTCAAAAGGAAAGGCAACAACTCTGCCTATGACATCGCAAAAAATAAGTAACGAAGCGCCGCCTAGTGCAACGATTGGTAGGGTGTTTTTAAGGTGATCGCCATATTTTAGTGCGACTAGGTTAGGTATGACTAAACCGATAAAATGAATGGCACCTACGGTCACCACTGTTATAGCAACTGTCACGGAAACTAGCATTAGACCCAAGGCGGCAGTGAACGCAATATTAATTCCTAAGTTGGACGCAACATCTTCGCCCATTCCCATCACAGTAAACTTATGTGCATATAAGTAAGTCAGTAGGGTGATGGGTAAAATCAAGAAAATTATTTCATAGTGTTCTTGGACCACTTTGGAGAAATCTCCCATTAACCAACCGGACATACTCTGTAAGATGTTGTTTTGATAAGCATAAAACTCCGCTATAGCACTTAGTACACTACCAAACATAAGCCCAATCACAGGTATTAACGCAGAGTTGCTGAATTTAATTTTTCGTACGATGGCAATGTAGATAAGGCCAGCGGCGAAGCAAAATAGTACGGCGAAGAGCATACGTTCAAGCTTGTCTGAGGATGGAAGCATGACGATAGATACCAAAATACCGAGCTTTGCCGCATCGATACCGCCTGTGGTGCCCGGCTCAACAAAACGATTTCTAACAATATGTTGAAGAATAACACCACATATTGCGAGACCAGATCCGGTAAGAATTAGTGCGATTAGCCTTGGTAATCTGCTAGCAGTAATCGGTAGCCAAGCTTTGTCATCCATGGTCAGCAATAACGACCAATCTAGTTGGTTTGCGCCCACGAAAATTGAAGTTAAGCACAGTATAAAAAACAGGCTTACTACGTGAATACTCATACAGAATCTGCCCCAAAATAAAGTGAGTTTCTCTTAACTTATGACTTGGGGATGGAATACGAATAATGAATATCTATTCGCATATAGGTTCTAAATTCCAACAAAACATAACCAAGTTATTTTTTATAAACATTAAGGTCACAATCCAGCCCTCAAAGTATCACTAGGCCATACCTAAAAATTCAACGTGCTGATTTGGCTTTAAAACTGGATTAACTAGCAAAAGAAAAGTGCCGCTTTCAATGCAAAGAGAAAGAGGTTCTCGATTTAAAATTAAAATACAAATGATAATTATTTTCATTATATCTTTGTTTTTTCGGTTAAGCAATGAAGTTCATATGTGTTTCTCTAAAAAGATCAATCGCGTATAAAAAACAAGGCAATGGCTAATGCATGTGCTTTTGGGTAAGTGATTAAAAAATAAAGCCAAAGAGCATTAAGCTTTCTTATTGTTTAAGGATGTTTTTCGCTTCAGAAGCTCGTTGGTTGAGGTTTGATTTAAATGGTATGACGATAGTTTGTTCAGGAAGAGGAGTTAGTAGTGACGATGATGTCTAGATGTCGTTTGTATTTTAGGATTTATTAGATACCGCATTAAAATAGCGTCATAAAGTCGTGATGCTTCGCATCTTCAGTGTTAGCGATGTTAATGCGGTAATTTCTAATAAACTAGCGGATTAATGTCTCAACTTGCTTTTGGAGCAAAGTAAAGCTGATTCACAATTCAAAGACATCGTCAGTTGCTTTATTGTTAACCTGTGTTATTCGAGCTTACTTAGTACGTAATTCAAACCACCAACCACGGCTGCAACTTGCGCATCGTTGCATTCTTCGTCGGTCACCGTTGGGCTGTCTGGGTACACTTCCGTTGTCGTGCCGTAAACGCAATTTGTTACGCCGCCACACAGGCCCAGTTTTACCATTGGGTAGTTGATAACGCCAAACTGTACGACGGGTGAACCAATGATTTCGCCGTTTTCATCTGCTGGTGCAATGTGAGTCACTTTTGCAACTGACTCAATGACCGCTTTTTGGAAGTCAGGCTGAGGGTTTTCACTATCTCCCACCGTGTAAAAGCCATCTGGGATCATACCTTCAATGTACTCAATACCATCACGAGCAGCTAAGGCTGGACGGAACTCAGTTTCGTCAGAATCTGTCGTTTCATGTAGATCAATGTGCATTAACACATCGCCTAAAGTTGCAACTAGCTTTATGAGGTTAGCGGACTCTTCGGCAGGGCTATCCTTATAGAAAGAGCGGTTTGGATCAATCGCGTTTGGATTCCAGCGGTTGATCACCTCGTAACCCCAAGGGCTTACGCAGGGTGCAACGACAATATTGAAATGCTCTGCATAGCGCTCTGCTTCTGTTTCTACAAACTTTAATGCGCCATGTACACCGCTGGTTTCGTAACCGTGCACGCCGCCTGTGACCAACACAACAGGTTTAGTTGAATCCCAATTGCGTGTTTTGATACAAAACAGAGGGAAGCGTGCCTCGTTGTATGAGAGCGCCCCATATTGTTCAACATCAAAACGCTCGCGTAGGGCATCGATTTTACTGACGACTTCATCTTGGTAGCTACGTTTTACTTCTTGCGTTGCTAACCAAGCTTTACGTTCTTCTTCGTTCCAAGGTTGGCCAGGAGTACCGATCGGGTAAATGTATCCACTTTTCATCTATACTTTTTCTTTTTGACTGCTGAAAGGTATCACAAGACTAGACCTGTCTTATCTTTACGGCAATATAAAACACCATTTGGGGTGGTATTCTTTGCAAAATCATCACTTTGATGAGTGATTCATTGGTGTTACATTTTGTTACTTACTCAATTTCATATAAGAGACCAAAAATGGCTGGAGCAAGTTTACTCACACTGCTGGACGATATTGCCACGGTGCTTGATGATGTCGCCTTAATGTCAAAAATGGCGGCAAAGAAAACCGCAGGTGTGTTGGGAGATGATCTAGCGTTAAACGCTCAACAAGTGTCTGGTGTTGCATCTGAGCGAGAGATTCCAGTGGTTTGGGCGGTTGCAAAAGGCTCATTCAAAAATAAATTGATTTTAGTTCCTTCAGCTTTACTTATTAGCGCGATTATTCCATGGCTTATCATGCCATTATTGCTAATTGGCGGCTTATTTCTCTGCTTTGAAGGGGCAGAGAAAGTACTTGAGAAAGTGTTTCCTCACTCGCATCCGCACGAAGAAAAAGAGGAGCTAGTTAATACTGGCGAGTCGATAGAAGAGTATGAAAAGCGTAAAGTTTGTGGTGCGATTCGGACAGACTTTATCCTTTCAGCAGAAATCATCGTGATTGCGTTAGGTACTGTGACAGGAGCCAGTCTTGTTACGCAAATTTTAGTTGTCAGTTTAATTGCAGTGATTATGACGGTTGGAGTTTATGGACTAGTCGCTGGGATTGTGAAGCTAGATGATTTAGGCCTTTACCTTGAAGGTCGCTCAAACGGTAAAGGTTGGGTGGCGAAAGTCGGAGGGGCCTTGGTCGCTTTTGCACCAAAGTTGATGAAGTTGTTAACCATTGTAGGAACTGCTGCGATGTTTTTGGTGGGCGGGGGAATTGTGGTGCACAACGTGCCAGCCATTCATCACTTTGTAGAGCCGATTATTATGAACTTTAGTGGTCATTCGGTTGCTACAGCCATTTTGCCTATTTTATTGAACGGTATTATCGGCTTTGTGGCGGGGTTGGTTGTGGTTGCGGTATGGACGATGGTTGAAAAGCTTCGTGGTCAATAATCACATCTAAAACATGAGACGATAATAACAAGGGTCATGACTTCTTTTTACAAAAAGCATGACCCTGTTTTATAGGTGAAATGTCAGTAAAGTACTTACTTCACTTTCCACTCGATCTGTTCATTTGCTCGAATAGGCACAACGATATCATTGCCAAATGGCATCGTTTCTGGCACATCCCAAGCGGATTTTTCTAACGTTACCGTATCTGTGTTACGTGCAATGCAGTAAAAATCAGGACCGTTGAAGCTTGCGAAAGCTTCCAAGTTTTCCAACTTGCCTTCTTTTTCGAAGACTTCTGCATAAAGCTCTAGCGCAGCGTGTGCAGTGTAAGAACCAGCACAACCGCAAGCCGATTCTTTTGCCCCTTTCGCATGTGGCGCTGAGTCTGTACCTAGGAAAAACTTCTTGCTACCACTAGTTGCTGCTTCGATCAGCGCTTGCTGGTGGGTTCCGCGCTTAAGAATTGGCAAACAGTAGAAATGAGGTTTAATACCACCCACAAGCATGTGGTTACGGTTGAAAAGAAGGTGGTGGGCAGTGATGGTAGCCGCTACGTTGTCTGAGGCATTGTTAACGAAGTTTGCTGCGTCGGCGGTGGTGATATGTTCTAGTACGATTTTAAGATTAGGGAAATCATTGACGATAGGAGCGAGGACAGTATCAAGGAATTCTTTCTCTCGGTCGAAGATATCAACATCGTGATGTGTTACTTCCCCATGAACCAAAAGTAACATTCCTACTTCTTCCATCGCTTCGAGAACGTGGTAAATGTTCTTCGCATTGGTCACACCGGAATCTGAGTTTGTGGTAGCGCCTGCAGGATAGAGCTTGGCAGCAACAATGTGTCCGGTTGCTTTAGCCTTACGTATTTCGTCTGGTGTCGTGTTATCTGTAAGGTAAAGCGCCATTAAAGGCTCAAACTGTTCGCCATGTTGCTCTTTGAGAATTCGGTCACGGTAGGCTAGGGTGAGCTCAGTTGTAGTAACAGGTGGGACGGTATTTGGCATAATCAGCGCACGGCCATTGTAGCGGCTGATGTCGCGAACGGTGTCTTTAAGAACTTCCCCATCGCGTAAGTGAACGTGCCAGTCGTCAGGACGAGTGATAGTCAGTGTTGTCATTAATTGCTCCCACCATTGAAAAGTTGTCTGATTGGAGCCTAAGCGCCGTATTTGCTTTTGAGCAAACGCTTGCGCTTAGGCGACAGGATGATAGAGGAATTGCCCTCATATTTCATCCCATTTTTCAATTTTATAAAGAGTGAGAGTGTAAGTGGTTACTTCATTGTTAACCAAAGCGCGTGGATCGTACCTGGTAGAAAGAAGAAACACGTCAATATTAGATTAATCAAAAAGTCTTTATTTAGACCTTTCTCCATAAACACCGCGACAGGCGGAAGAAAGATACATAACAAAATCAGAACCAGTTTTCTTGTATCCATAATTAAGCTCCAAATCGATAAATGAGAGTAGTGATAACTTGGATGAATTATGTGTGTCGTATCACACTTTATCAAACGGTATTTGGTCAGAACGGTGTTAAAAAACGCGAATATTGAGTGTAGTAAATACTTGTCACTAAAACCAAATTTATAAGAATATGGTTTCGAGAAAGTTGCGATGGATGAAGAGGCAGTAGACTCTGCAACTTAATGTGATTTGAGTATACAATACCGCAACAAATAAAAAACACCCGTAGGAAGAAGGCCATGTCGCAACCCGTTTTATCCCAAATTAATGTTTTTCCGGTTAAGTCAGTTGGCGGATTATCGCTGTCGTCCGTATGGGTTGAGAAGCAAGGATTGAGCTTCGATCGTCGCTTTATGATTGCGAAAGCTGATGGCTCGATGATCACTGCGCGAAAGTATCCGCAAATGGTAACCATTAAGTCTGCCTTATTGTCCGATGGAGTGGTGTTTAGTAGTTTGGGTATGGAGCCACTTAAAATCCGTTACCAAGATTTCAAAATGCAGGAGACACCTGCAACGGTTTGGAAAGATACATTTACTGCCTATACCACGACAGATGATGCAGATGACTGGTTTAGTCGTGTGTTGGGGCTGCGCGTTGAGTTGTTATTTAGTGGTGAGCAATCGAATCGTGTCCGTGAAAAGCTAGGTCAAAACGTCAGTTTTGCTGATGGTTATCCGGTTTTAGTGATCAGTCAAGCTTCACTTGATGAGCTGAACCGAAGAAGTTCAGAGCTACACTCAATGGATCAGTTTCGTACTAACTTAGTTGTCTCTGATACTAAGCCATTTGAAGAAGATTCATGGAAGCGCATACGAATCGGTGAGGTAGAGTTTGAGTCTCTCAAACCTTGCGAGCGCTGTATCCTGACTACGGTGAATACCCAAAGAGGCACATTCCGTGAGAGCAAAGAGCCGCTCAAAACTTTGCAACAGTTCCGTGCAAACGATGTCGGTGGTGTGTTCTTTGGCCAGAATCTTGTCGCGCGAAATGAAGGCATTATTCGTCAAGGCGATAAAGTTGAAGTATTGGAGTACAAAGAGCCGGAGTTTTACGCAGATAACTCGCCAGTGCGCATGAAGCTTACATGTGTTGAGCGTGAAGAAATTGCCCAAGACTTTGTGACCTTATGGTTAGAGCCAAACAAAGGTTCGTTGCCTAATTACTTGCCAGGACAACACCTGCCAATAGAGGTGAATATTGATGGTAAGAAAGTGGGTCGACGCTATACCTTGTCATCCAGTCCTTCTCGCCCGGGTCGTTATGCTATTTCTGTAAAGCGTATCGCGGGTGGAAGAGTCTCTAACTCACTCTTAGACAACTTACAAGTCGGTGATGTTTTAGAGGCAGAACAACCTGACGGTCAGTTCCACCTTAAAACGCATGAAGCGCAGCCTCTGTTGTTACTCTCTGCGGGTAGTGGAGTAACACCAATGTTATCAATGGTGCGTTACTTAGCGGATCACAATCAGTTGGATAACGTGGTTTTCTACCATCAATGTCGCACCGAGAATGATATTCCTTGTCGCTCAGAGTTGGAGCAGTTAAAGCGTGAGCACCCAGCGCTAGAAGTAAAAGTCTGTTTAACGCAACCTGCTGTTGATTGGTTTGGTTTGAAAGGGCGTTTAAGTTTGTCACACATTAAGCAAATCAAAGATGTTGAACAGCGCCAAGTGTTTGTGTGTGGTCCTGATGGTTTTATGGAGAAAGCGAAAAATCTCCTGCTAAGAAAAGGGCTGCCAGAAGAAAACTACCATCAAGAAGCGTTTGGCGTATCTTCAGTCACTTCAAGACCAGAGAAGAGCATAGCGATCGATTTCAATGGGACGAAAGTTGTAGGGAATAATCAGAAAACGTTGTTAGATCAGCTTGAAGACGCAGGGAAGGTTGTTAGCAATAGCTGTCGTGCTGGCTTATGCGGCGCGTGTAAGGTTCAGCTTACGTCGGGTCAAGTACATCATCCGGACGTGCCTGCGTTGACAGATGAGGAACGTGCAATGGGAACCGTATTGGCGTGTTGTGCTGTGCCAGAGACGGACGTAACAGTAACCAACTAGGCGAGAGCAATTTTGTCCTTCGACAAAAACTGTTCCTAGACAAAAAAACGCTGCTATTTTTAGCAGCGTTTTGAGTTTTAAAGAGAGCTGAAAATATCGCTTAGTCGTAAATCGTCGGGATTGGCTGGCGTTTGTGCTGCGTTGCTTTGTAAATCGCTACCAGACGGTCACTCACTTGCTGTGGAACAGGTTTGCCCTCTAAGAAGTCGTCGATTTGCTCGTAAGTTAGGCTTAGGGCATCTTCGTCTGCTTTCTGTGGAGCAAGCTCTTCTAAGTCTGCCGTTGGCACTTTCTTCACTAGTTGCTCAGGTGCACCCAATGTAGCAGCCACTTCACGAACTTGGCGCTTACTTAATCCGAACAATGGTGCCATGTCACAAGCGCCATCACCAAATTTAGTGTAGAAACCAGTGATGTTTTCTGCTGAGTGATCAGTACCAAGAACAAGGCCGCCTACGTAGCCCGCGATCTCGTATTGAGCAACCATGCGAGCACGCGCTTTTACATTGCCTTTTACGAAGTCGACTTTTGCTGCATCAGTTGGTAGAAGGTCTGTGCCTTCTAATGCAACGTGAGAAGCCGAATGAAGCCCGTCAACACCTGCTTTGATGTTCACCGATACAGAATGGGTTGGCTGGATAAAAGACAGAGCGAGCTGAGCCTCATCTTCATCTTTTTGCTCCCCGTAAGGCAGGCGAACTGCGATAAATTGGTAGCTATTGTTGCCCGCTTCTTCGTTTAGTTGGTCTACAGCCAACTGAGCTAAACGACCACATGTCGTTGAGTCAACGCCACCGCTGATGCCAAGAACAAGAGACTTACAGCCCGCTTCTTGCAATTTACGCTTAATAAAAGCGACACGGCGTTCAATTTCAAAATGCGGATCAATTGAAGGGAGTACGCGCATTTCGTCACGGATGGATTGTTCCATTTAGGGTTCCTTTTCCTGCAAATATTTCAGACTCTAAAGCGCATTTGCTCAAATGGTGATAAACCATACAGTTGAGGCTCATTAAACGCGACTTTAGGGTCAAAAGCTGTAAAGATTAGTAGTATCATACCGAAATCATCAGATTAGAAAACTCTCTTCAACCAGGTAATCACCGGATATGAAAAAAATCGCCATTTTTGGTAGTGCATTTAACCCACCTAGTTTAGGGCATAAAAGTGTTATTGAGTCTTTGAGCCACTTTGATCTTGTGCTACTTGAGCCAAGCATTGCACACGCTTGGGGCAAGAACATGCTTGATTACCCAACTCGGTGCAAAATGGTTGATGTGTTCATCAAGGATATGGGGCTTTCTAATGTTCAGCGTTCTGATGCAGAGCAAGCTTTATACCAACCTGGACAAAGTGTGACGACCTATGCGTTGTTAGAAAAAATTCAAGAAATCTACCCAACTGCCGATATAACTTTTGTCATTGGTCCTGATAATTTCTTCAAATTTGCTAAATTTAGTAGAGCTGAAGAGATTACGGAACGTTGGACTGTTATGGCATGTCCTGAAAAAGTAAAAGTCAGAAGCACGGATATTCGCAAAGCATTGGCCGAGGGTGAAGAGATCGGCGCCTATACAACACCTTCCGTACGTGATTTATTACTTAGTAAAGGCTTATACAGAGAAACATTGTCTGGGAACTGAGAGGTCAGATTTTCATGGTCAGAGTCGTTTTATTTAGTGCATGTGCGTTGCTTGTGGTGACACAAGCTCATTCCGCGTGTAACTATTTTTCTGATCGTTCCGTGGTGTTTGAAGATAACACGCTTCCAATCTGTGAAGAAATTTTAGATTCCATCGGCGTGTTAAGTACTGAAGCATTGATTTGGTATGCAGCGGAAGCGAAGCTTGAAGGACCAACAGAAAACTATTGGGAGGAGTGGGCGATTAAGCCGGAAGACACCCCACTTCTAACTCAAAACTTAGAAAAGAATTACTTTGGTCTTGGTTTTTGGATGCCGGAAGAACTTCGAGACGAAGAGAGTAAAATGGATACAGAAGAGTGGCTTCGTAGTCACGGGTTGATGTTCAGCGTTGGTTTTGGGGATAAATCCGACGGACAGCCAAGAATGCGGTTTGATTATCGTTGGCACGAATATTATGACGCTGACTGGATGATGCAGATAGAAGTACCTTTCTAGACATCTCAAGCAAATGAAAAAAGGGCGTACATTATCAATGTACGCCCTTTTTGCTTTTACTTGAATCTCTACTTTCTGTATCCGTAACTCTACGTAATGCTGAAAACGTAGCTTGTTAAAGAGCGAGTTATAGCGCTTCTCCAAAGACTAAAAAGCAAAGCTGTTCATATTCTTCGGTGTTACCAGCAAAAAGAGAGTCAACAATTTGCTCTTCCTTCTTCCCCGACAGTTTCATTTTTCTTGCTTCACGTAGTGTTAGTACCAAGCAAAGCTCTTTAGAAATATTCATGTCACAGCCAGGAGTCCATTGATTGATGGTTCTCGTTAACGTTGAGTGCGCTAGTTTAGGAGACAGCGTCAATACTTCATGTCTTACTACTGTCAGTAGATCGGTTTGCAGATCCGAGCGTTCGGCAGTTGTTGCTAGCTTCTCGACGAGCGCTTTTAGTAGCGGTGAAGGCTTCACAAAGCCCGCTTGTTGTGAGAAGTCGTCATTTAAACGCACAGAAAAATCACAACGATATACACGAGAATTAGGTAAAAAGGTGAGGGAGCTCAAACATCCTTGAGGAATCCAAAAATATTGGCCTGGTTCAATGGCATACTCCTGCTTACCCAATTTAATGACGGCTAACCCTTCGATGACAGATAGTAGACTGTGCTTCAGTGCTTTTTTACGCGCAGCTACATCAAGAAAGGGGTATTTAGCGTCGTGAAATTCAATTGCGTAGTTCATTATGAGTACCAGTGTTTTTTGGCGCTAAGGGTAACGTTAAACCCATACGATTCCAACCAGCTGAGATAATTTTTTAGCATGATAAATGGTGGCTTAACTGGTATGACCATGTTAAAAGTATGGGTTGAAATGCTGCTTGTCAGCAAAACTATGCGTAAAATGTGCCAGCTTTTTTTGATATGTAATGAACAATGACAGCCAATACCGATCCTTATATTGAAATTCGTCCTTACAACGACGAAGAAATTCCAGCAGCGCTGGATCGTCTAATCCAAGATGATGAATTTATCACTGCTATCCTAGAACATCGCTTTGCTAATAAAGCAGCGTGGTTCAAAACGCTAATGAGCCCGATCCTGCGAATCTACCTGAAAGCTAAGTGGAGCAAGCTTGATTCTGTCGAAGCAATTCAGATTGAAGTGAAGAAGTACCTGAAAGATACATTGAATAAGACAACGGATGGCGTCACTTTTTCTGGTTTGGATAAGCTGGATAAAAACACGTCATACCTATTCGTTTCTAACCACCGTGATATTGCGATGGACCCTGCGCTCGTAAATTATGGCTTGTACCAAAGTGGGCACCGTACAGTTCGTATAGCGATTGGCGATAACCTGCTGAAGAAGCCATGT
Organism: Vibrio sp. YT-19(2023); assembly: GCF_033337395.1. Classification (NCBI taxonomy): domain Bacteria; kingdom Pseudomonadati; phylum Pseudomonadota; class Gammaproteobacteria; order Vibrionales; family Vibrionaceae; genus Vibrio; species Vibrio sp. YT-19(2023). The sequence continues at coordinate 31,533 of NZ_JAWOQN010000013.1, forward strand.
GCGACAGAATTGATGCGACTCAATAAGAGCTTCATCGTTAAGCGCTCTGCTAAAGCGCCTAGAGAAATGATGAAAGCATTGGGACAATTGTCAAGCTATATCAAACATTCGCTTGATACTGGCAATTCAATTTGGATTGCCCAAAAGGAAGGTCGTGCTAAAGATGGAAACGACTTTACTGATCCTGCGATTTTAAAAATGTTCCATGTTGAAGGTCGTAAACAAAAGATCAGCTTTGGTGAGTACACGCGTTCTCTGAAAATCGTTCCAGTCTCGATTGCCTATGAAAATGATCCATGTGACATTGCCAAAGCAAAAGAGCTGTACGAAAAAGCAGAAAATGGCCGCTATGAAAAAGGCGAATTTGAAGATATCGAAAGTATCATTCAAGGTATCGTTGGCTATAAAGGCCGTGTACATGTTGCGTTTGGTGATGTGATTGAGCAAGAGTTTGAAACGCCGGAATCTCTTGCTGGTGAAATCGACCGCCAAATTCACAACAACTACAAGTTGTACCCAATCAACTTGTTAGCTGCTGGGCATGAAGATTCGAGCATCATTACGGAAGCGGTTAAGCGTCATCTCGCGGATAAGTTGGATCAGCTACCTGAAGGCGCAAGACCTTATTTGGTGGCGAGCTATGCTAATCCTGTGAATAACCAAGAGTAATCTTCGTCACTGAACTCGTTGATTCAGAATGCCTTAAAGCCTCGGTCTGCCGGGGCTTTTGTTTATCTGCTCTTTAAGGTGCGACGGCACCACCAAGGGTTAAATTGCTGGGCCATTTTGTGATCCTGTTACCACCTAAATAGATATTCCCTTTCACCGTCATTGTGTCTGGAAATACTTTCAGCGCTGATCCTCCAATATAGAGATTACCATCAACCACCAATCCTTCAGGAAGATCAGAAATGGGAGTGCGAATAACACTTAGATCACCTTTTACTCGAAGTTTAGCTGGAAGCGATTTTAACGGTGTATCCGTCAGATTTAGGTAACCGCCTAGTTTGATACCTTTAGGCCAGTTTTCGATCTTACTACCTAGTAGGTTTGCATAGCCTTTTATCTTTGTTCCTGAGCGAATAAATTTGAGTGCGCTGTTAGTTGCTTCCAGACTGCCTTCAACATCAAGCCCTTTAGGCAAGGCTTTGATAGGGGTTTGTGAGATGTTTAAGTTGCCCTTTACCACTAGGCCAGAGGGTAGTTGGGTGTAAGGCTTGTTTCTAAGATCAAGATTGCCGTAATTATCGATGTGACCAAACTTAGAATAGTAATCTAGCTCATATGCCAAAGGAGACGAGCAGAGCAGGATTGAAGTAAGGCATAGGGAAACAAAACGCATAGTCAAAGATTTAGTTAAATACCGAGATCAACAGGTACTTATCTTATACTTAAATAAACCTATTATGCATTTTTTGCTTACAGTTTTTGATTCATAACTTAAATATTCAAATTAGAGATGCACGCTAAAAGTGTGCGCTTCTTTACTGCGCTAAGTAACTTCAAGCTTACTAAAATGAGATAAATTAAATGATTGAATGTGAAGCAGACCCAAGTGTAGAGGTGAGAAAAATATCAGTAGATATTTGAATAATATGAGATTCTTCCAAGAACTTCACAAGGGTCCTTGTTAGTATTATTGAGGTTTGAGGGAGATTGTCATGAAGTTAAAAAGTGTATCTATTTTTACCGCTAGTGTTTTTGCAGTACTGCTGTCGGGTTCCGTTTTTGCTAAATCATACAGTACACCAGAAAACAAAGCGCTAATAGTTGCTGACGGTAAGGTAGGTCAGCGTATCTGTTACTACGATGATAAAGCCTACACCACAGGGGCCGTGATTAATGTTGAAGGCGTATTACTGATGTGTACCGCTGAGAACGATTTTGAAACTAATGGCTCGTTAAAGTGGGTCGTGTTCAAAAAAGATAAATAAACGCGCCGAAGTTGTCTGTTTCATTTAGAGCGGTTTAAGATTAAGAGATTGGAAAAATAAAAAGCGAGCATCATGCTCGCTTTTTTCATTAACGCGCGAGTGAGCGAGTTTTTAATTCAAAGATAAGTTTTTCAGCACTTACTTCAAATTTGAATCGAGCCGTCGCTTGGTTCGATTCTTCGGTTATTTCTGAAACATTGTATTCAACATCAGCACATACTGATTTAGCGAGCTCGATGTATTTTTGTAGTTCAGACTCTAGCTCTGTTTTTGTCTGTGCGAAAACCGTTACGTCGGCAACTTCGTCACCTTCTTTGATGATAAAGCCAATCTCGCCAGCACAGCCGCAGGCCTCACATACTTGGTTTTTTTCTAATTCGACACTCATAACGAATCCTCTTGTAAATACTAAGGGTATTCTATCAGGTATTTGATCTGTATCTACAAAAATGACGACTTTTGCGTAAAAAAGGAACAGAATAGGCACTTGTTAAGTAAGGGTTAAAGATTGGACTACTAAATCATCAAGAACGTTAATGTGATATATATCAACATTTAAAATCAATTAACGAACATAGTGACGAGATTTTGCTCAGTCCAGTTGAACTAATGGTTAATTTATAAGACTATTTCTTGATTGATTATTTTTAATAATTATCATTCTTGGTCTTTGAATAGTTTCGATGAATAATTGGCGCAAGGTTTTGATGAGACTAACTTTTCGCCTTATTTTGAGTAGCATGTATTGACAAAAACATAACTGAAAATTACACATTACGTAGTGTAAAGACGTTATGGTTTGGAACTCGACATGATATTAAATAGTCGCAATACATATACCCAAAGCGCTTTCAAGTGCAGCGCTTAGCAACCTGATTTCTAGGTTTTCGCTAATCGAACCGCATCGGCGAGCCGGGTATAATGCTAAGAATGATTTCATTCTGGCCTCATTTAATAGTGAGTTAGATGGATTTACAAAGAGAAGAGCTTAAAATATGCCAAAGCGTAGTAAAGAAGATACCGAAATCACTATCCAAAAGATCATGGATGCCGTTATTGATCAGCTACTCAGGTTAGGTTACGACAAAATGTCGTACACGACGCTAAGCCAGCAGACAGGTATATCGCGTACCGGTATTAGCCATCACTTCCCTAAGAAAACGGACTTCACCGCCGCACTGGATGGCCGTATCTTTAAAATGTTTATTGAACACTTAGAGTTTGATAAAGGATTAAATGCATTTTCACAAAGTTGGATTAAAGCGCTGGAAGATGCTGAGTTCCTCGCGATTTTACGACTGCTATTCCATCACATTGTCACCGCTGAAAATGCGCAAGAATTTGCTGCTAATGGTATTGACCGCTTATACAAAATGGTTGAAAGCCAGTTTGGTGCGGGTGGTGACAAAGAGCTTGAGTGGTTGATTGGTCGTTCATTGATCCAAATGAGCAAGTAATAGCTTTTAAAGCAACAAATTCTGCCAATATAAAAGCAAAGGCCCGCAACTCTCATATTGCGGGCCTTTGTCGTATCAAAGTGTTTTCGAGACGGCTTAGAGGAGATACGCTTTATGCTGCGGCATGCACTTGAGGGAAGTCTAGCGTCGGATGTTTTGTCACAATAGAGCGATAGCCATAAACTTGCTCAATGAGCTCTGACGTTAGTGCATTCCATGGCGTGTCATCACAAACTAGTTTCCCGTTATGCAAGAGTACAAGGCGGTCTGCGTACTGAGAGGCTTGATTCAAGTCATGTAACACCACAACCACCGCAGCGTTCTGTGCTTTTGCCGTTTCACGAGCAATTTTTAACGTGTTGTGTTGATGGGCGAGATCCAACGCTGAGGTAGGTTCATCAAGCATTAAGATTCGTTTTTCGCCAGATTGATGTAGTTGTGTCATCACTCGTGCTAGATGCAGTCGTTGCTTTTCTCCACCAGATAAAGACGGGTACAGGCTTTCTGCTAAATGCAATACGTCGGTTTGTTCCATGTAATGTAAAGCCAGTTTAGTGGTTTCTTTATTGGACAGTGATAGCGGTATTGCCCCCAGCTCTACTACTTCTCTGGCTAGAAATGGGAAGGTTAAGGTGCTGTGCTGCGGGAGCATTGCAATATGTTTGGCGCTTTTTTCAGGCTCCCAATCATGCTTTTGTTTACCGAAGTAGGTGATGTGATGATTCGAAGAGATCTCACCGCATAGAAGCTTGAGTAAAGTACTTTTACCTGCGCCATTGGGGCCGAGTAGGGCGGTCACTTCACCAGCTCGGATATCAATGTTGATGTCATCGAGCACCACACGGTTGCCATACGTCATCGAAATGTTTTTCCCCGATAAAACGATCTGGTTCATTACAAAATCTTCCCTTTTTGCTGGAACAATAAGTAGATGAAAAAGGGCGCGCCAATCAATGCGGTCACGATTCCAACTGGTAATTCAGCTGGTGCCACGGCAACACGAGCAAACATATCTGCGGCAGTAAGAAGCAGTGCTCCCATTAAGGCAGATATTGGTAATAGCGTTCGATGGTCAGGCCCAGCGAGCATGCGCCCTAAGTGAGGAATCACGAGCCCAATAAAGCCAATTGCACCACTGATGCTCACCGTAATACCAACACCCAGTGCAGAAAGTAAAATAAGCTGACGTTTGAGTTTTTGAACCGGAACTCCTAAGTGTCTTGCTTCTGATTCCCCTAACAACAGAGCATTCAGCGCCATCGACTTCTTCTGAAACCAGAGCAATAGGATGACGAGTGTTATAGCAGATAGAGCAATCCCTGACCAATTTGCACCAGCTAATGAGCCCATCGACCAAAGCGTCAAATCTCGCAGCATCTGATCATCTGCGATAAAGTTCATGTAGCCAATCGCAGCCCCCGAGAGCGCGCTGATGGCAACGCCGGCTAACAACATAATTGTAACTGAGGTACCAAACTTACTTGTGCCGAGTTTATAAACGAGAATAGTCGTTAGTGCACCGCCAAGGAAAGCAAAAAGAGGCAGAGCCGCTAAGTTCATTAGTTGCGGATAGTTTTGGCTAAATTCAGCAAATACAACAATAGCGAATGCACCACCAAGAGCAGCGCCAGCAGACACACCAATGATACCAGGCTCGGCTAATGGGTTACGGAACAAGCCCTGCATAACCACACCACAAATTGCTAAAATGGCGCCGATGAACATACACAAAATGGTGCGAGGCAATCGGATTTCGTTAATGACCAACTGAATGTGAGGAGCGAGATCAGAACTGCCTCCCGTTAGGCTACGCAAACTGTCAGCAAAGCTAATGTTCATTGGTCCAACGGTAATAGAGGCGATAGCAATAAATGCTAAAAATCCACTAAGCACTGATAACGTCGTTGAAAGGGGGATGCGTCTTAACAACATGTCATGTCTCTATGGGTAAAGCAGTGCATTCAAGCGTTTAGCTTCTGCAAGGCTTTTAAGGCCCAAACCACCTACCAGAGCATGGCCATCAATCGTTATGATGTCTTTGTTCTTTCCAGCGGGTGTTGCAGCAAGAAGCGGCATTGCTTTTAAAATTGCATCGGCACCACCCAACGTTTCATAGCTGCGACCACTAACAAGAATCACGTCAGGCTGCATCTCTACCATCGCTTCTGTGGATAGAGGCTTGTAAGACGAGAGTTGTGTAGCGGCTGGGTTTTGTCCGCCGGCGAGTTGAATAATTGCATCGGGTGTCGTTTGTGAGCCCGCAACATTTGCAGGTCGCCCTTCATGGATCAGCAGAAAGAGCACTTTCTTTTTCTTCGCTTGATCAGGTTGGTTTGCATTGAGTGCTTGTACTTGCGCCTGGACATCTTGCTTTAAGCTTTCAGCTTGAGCTTTGCGATCCATAAGGTTCGCAATTTGATCAATACGTTGATAAAGGCCCTCGACATTTGCATCAGTATTAACGATTTCTACATCTACGCCAGCCGATTTCAATTGGTTCAATGTTGTTTTCGGCCCCATCTCATCAGAACCAATGACTTTTGTCGGACGTAAGGCGAGCAACCCCTCCGCTGAAAGACGACGATGGTAGCCCACTTTAGGCAGTTCCATTTCTTTTGGTAATTGACTGGTGACGTCGATAGCAACCAAGCTATCTTTAGCGTCGAGTTCAAGCAAGAGTTCAGTGACGGCGCTGCCTGCGCTAACAACGCGCTCTGAGGATGGCGTTTCATTGGCAAAAAGTTGACTACTCGCAAGTAGGGAAATAGCTGCCGTGACAACAGCATGAATAGTGATGCGTGTGTTCTTCATTTTGAAAGGATCTCTATCTTACTTATTTTTATGATGGCTCTTCAGTGAGTAACTGAGTTGCTTGAATTCCGTTTTCTTGTAAAAAGCCGAGAAGTTGTACTAGCGACTGAATATTCGCGGTTTTTTCTGCTCCAATTACAATCGGTTTATCGCTTGACTTACTCTCTTCTAACAGCGCGAGGGTAAAGTTGTCCCAATCGATATATGTCTTGCCGTTAATAGCCCAGTAAGGCTCGTCTTTAAGAATATTTACCGTGATGGATTGCTTATCGACATCTGCAACAGCCTGAGATTCTGTGCTCGGTAAATTGACGTCTAATGAATCGAGTTTGACCGCTGCGGTTAACATCAGGAAAACCATGACGATAAAAATAATGTCTAACAGCGGTGTTAAATCGGGGGTTAAACCGTTACGACTATTTTCTTGTGGTGTTTTAATCATTGACTTGCGGCCTCAATCTTCCCAGAAGAGCGCAGTGTTACTTTTGAGTGGTCTGGCGAGACATGCTGTAACGATATACCTTCAAGCCATAAGTTGACGTAGTTTAAAGTGTGCTCAAGCTTGGCGATTACACGATCCGCCCACAAACCAATGATCTGCGCTCCTGAAATAGCAGGAAGTGCGATAATGAGACCCGCGGCAGTGGTGCGCATAGCAAGACCTAGGCCGTCAGCCAAATCATTCGGAGTGATATTCCCCGTTGAAACCGCGATGCCTTTGAACATGTCAATTAGGCCAAGTACCGTACCAAGCAAGCCAATTAAAGGACTGATGACACCAATCAGCGTCAGCAAACGAAGGCCGGAATGCAGCTGATGGCGTTTTTCTTGCAGCCAAATACCCGCGGCATCTTCTCTTAAAGATTTCGAGAAAGAATGATGAGCAAGCAACATCGCAACACCACGGTACAGAAGCGGCCTCTTATTCGACAACTCTTCAGCAAGTGCTTCAAGCTCGCTCCCATTTGTTGGGTCTAATCCTGTGAGCTTTTGGCGAATGGCTCGCTTTCCTACACCAAGGCTAATTAACACATGGAATAATCGCTCGGCGATGATCATCACGGTTAGAGCTGAGCAAATGATCAAAGGCCATGTCATCAGCCCAAATTGAGTTTGTAATTCTTGTAGTTGTTCCATTATCCATCCAACTTAAAACGAACAGGTACTTGTACTCGGTGAGCGACTTTTAGCCCACCTGAAATATGTGGTGTAAATTGCCACTGTTTGATCGCACGAAGTGCTGAGGCATCTAGCGACTCTGTGCCGGAAGACTCAATCAAAACCTGTTTAATCTGGTTACCATTCTCATCTAGCCATATCTCATACAAGGCTACACCTTCAATACCGCGTCTTTGTGCAGACCTTGGGTAACGGGGTTGTGTTGGTTGACTCACAAACGTTGGTTTGTCGACCAAGACAGGCTGAGATGTTGCCCCTTTGGATTGGCTCGCAGGTGCGGATTGTTGAGCTACCGTCTCTTTCTTCACCGGTTCCGTTTTTTTCTTTGGTTTCGCTTCGGGCTGAACCTTTTGCTTTGTTACGGTTTTGGTGGGCTCGACCGTTTTAGGTTTAGATTGTTTAACCGGTTCTGGTTTTTTCTCTACTACCTTCTTCTTAACAGCGTCTTTCTTGACGACCTGTTTTTTTACAATCTTCTTTTCTGGTTCAGGTTGGTCTTGAGGCTGCTCTTTTGGTGGCGCTACATTTTCTGGTGTAGATTTTTCGACAGCGGGAGGAGCAGACACAAGATTTAGACTTACCGAACTTGCTGGGTTTCCAGCCGGCATCGCGAACACCTTTGTCTCTTGAGAAACAAAAAGAAGTGCGGCATGGATGGCAAGGGAAGCACCTCCTGCAATGACATATCTTTGTACGTTCACGGAATATCTCGGGAAACTATGAAAACTTGGGCAGATTATTACTTACAATGGAAATAAGATCAATTATCAATTGCATTATCATTACGCTCAAATTATGATTCTTGCAGAATTTTTAAGATCAGCTTCCATCCCTTACATGATGGGAGTTAAGCGAGTATATATGAGCGTCGATATCGATAAGTTTGATGAATCAGTGTTGGGCAGTGATAGTCCTGATCCATTGCGATTTGCTTTTGTTAAGAAGCATTCTGCACATGCCGGGGGAGCGAGCGTACCTGTGCCCTCGTCTCAACAACAGGCGATTTTTTCGAGTATTACGGCTAACTCAATTAAAGCGACCAATAAGCGCTGTCTTTATATTCATGTTCCGTTTTGTCGCGTTCGTTGCACTTTTTGTAACTTCTTTCAAAATGCTGCAAGTCGCACACTGGTTGATGAGTACTTTGAAGCATTAATGCAGGAGCTTAGAGAGAAAGCGGCATTACCTTGGACACAAAATGGTATTTTTCACGCCGTATATATCGGGGGCGGAACGCCAACGGATTTATCTCCAATACAGGTTCGTGTGTTAGGCCAGGCTATCCGAGACCACTTTCCTTTGGCCGCAGACTGCGAAATCACCTTAGAAGGTCGCATCAATCGTTTTTCTGATGAGTTGTATCAAGGCGCTTTAGACGGTGGGTTTAATCGTTTCTCTTTTGGTGTGCAAAGTTTTAATACACAAGTGCGCCGCAGCGCAAAACGTTTAGATGATAGAGAAGATGTCCTCAAACGGGTGAGCGAGATCGCCAAAGAAGACAAAATTCCGGTCATTATTGATTTACTCTATGGCTTACCTTATCAAACCAAAGAAGTGTTAGAGCAAGATTTAAATGATTTCCTCTCGACTGGCGCACACGGACTGGACTTGTATCAGTTAGTGGTTGGTGGGTCAGCTCCCATGCTCAACCTCGTAGAAAAGGGAAAAATCCCGCCACCTGCGACCACACCAGAAAAAGCGGGAATGTATGAGCTCGGTGTGAACTTTATGGCCAAACACCATATGAAGCAACTGAGTGTGAACCATTGGGCAATCGATAACCGCGAGCGTAGTTTATACAATAGTTTAGCCAAGACTTATGCAGAGGTATTGCCAATTGGCTGTGGTGCTGGAGGTAATATCGGTGGCTACGGGATGATGCAACACCGCACACTAGAGACCTATATTAAAGCGGTCAAAGAAGGTCAAAGCACCATCGCGATGATGATGAAGCAAAGCCCTCTAGAACCACTTTTTTCTGCACTCAAATCTGCGTTTGACCGTGGCATTGTTCAAGCAAATCAACTTCCATCATTTATGGGAGAGGACGCGTTCGGGTTTTTATTGCCTCTATTTAAAGTGTGGCAAGCGAAAGGCTTAGTACAACTACATGAACGTAGCGCAGTCCTTACTCTTGCAGGCAGCTTCTGGGCTGTGTCATTGGCTCAAAGTTGTATTCAGGTACTCACGTCAGAGATGAACGAAACCGTACCGAAAGCATCCAATAATTAATGAAAACAAATTGAACAAAAACGGAAGACACAATGGAATCAATCAAGCAACAAGTTGAAGTATTACTAGAGCAAGAACCACAATTATTGCCAGCTGCGATGGCAGAGCGTCTTGGCATTTCCGAGTTTGAGGTTGTTGCGGCTCTACCTCAGGAAATGGTGGCTATTGCACCAGGAGAGCAAGCGCAAAGCATCCTAGAAAGTTTGGTTGGTTTTGGCCCGGTGACGACCATCGTCCACTCTTTTGGTTCTATCTTTGAAGTTAAAGCGCCGTTTCCAAAAGGAAAAGTGGCGCGTGGCTATTACAATTTAATGGGTAGAGAAGGTGAACTGCACGGCCACCTTAAATTAGATAACGTTAAAAATGTCGCATTAGTCAGTAAACCGTTTATGGGTAGAGAGAGTCACTATTTTGGTTTTTTCTCAGAGTGCGGAAGCAATATTTTCAAGGTTTATTTAGGCCGTAACGAAAAGCGCGAGTTGATTGTAGAGCAAGTAACCGCATTTCGCGCCCTACAAGCCGAATTAAAAAAGTAATCACAAACATAATCGAGGCTTAACTCGAATACTAATTAGTAAAGTCAGGTATCAATATGGATCAACAAGTTAAACAAGAGCGTTTGCAAGGTCGTTTAGGGCCAGAGATCAAAGAGTTTCGTCAGGAGCGCCGTACACTTCAGCTTGCAACTGTCGATGCAGAAGGTCGCCCGAATGTAAGCTACGCGCCTTATGTCCAAAACCAGGAAGGTTATTTCGTTCTCATTTCTAAAATCGCTCGTCATGCCCGTAACCTTTTAGAAAATCCAAATGTTTCATTGATGATGATCGAAGATGAAGAGTCTTCAAAGCAGCTGTTTGCTCGTAAGCGCTTAACTTTTGATGCGGTAGCAAATGTAGTTGAGCGAGACACAGAGATGTGGCAACAAGTTGTTGAACAAATGAAAGAGCGTTTTGGTGAGATTATTGATGGTCTAAGCCAGCTAGAGGATTTCGTTTTGTTTAACTTAAAGCCAGAATCGGGGCTATTTGTTAAAGGTTTTGGTCAGGCGTATCAAGTGTCTGGTGATGATTTAGTAGATTTTGTTCACCTTCAAGAAGGTCACAAGAAAGTCGAAAGTGCCTGATTGTAAACCGATCATATGAATGTCGATCATTTGGCATAATGAACGTTTAAAGGGAGTTAGGTTATACTGACTCCCTTTTTTATATTGGAACAAAAGCATGAAACCTGTAAGCAAGGAATTGAGCGAGATTTGCTATCCGTTTATTTACGAGGACAGTCCGGTTTGTGACTTTGAAATTACAGCAGATGAACTTTGTAGTCGTATTGGCCTTGTTCTCGCTATGGAGTTGGACGAGTTTAGCCGCGATATACTGACAAGAATGCAGCCTAATGTTTATCATCTAAATGGTTCGGTTCGCGGAAAATTAGCGATTACAGAGACGGAAGTCGAAGAGTTAAAGGCCGATTATGCTTTGCTCAAGCAACGTATTGATGGCGGCTTCAAAGGCTTTGTTCTACCCGGAGGGCACCCGGCAGCCAGTCAATTGCATTTGTGCCGTTGCCAAGCTAAAAAAACGGTACGAGCATTAGTTGCCGTTGAACATACAGGTAAGAAGCAGCCCGCACCTATTTTGTTTCGTTACGCGAACTTATTAGCGAATGTACTTTACAGCCTAGCTTCTTATATTAATCATGCTCACCAAGTCAAAGAGACGGAATTCGTTTCTCGTAGTTACGCGATGCCAAAGAAGTGAGCTGAGAAATTAGCGGATGTGAGCATCAGGGATAGGACCAGTACTGCATTATATTCTCAAATCAACTCGTCCAATAAGAGTTAAGAAGTCATAGCTTTGGCTTCTAGCTCTTTTGCTCCGCGAAGCATCGCTTCGATTAGTTCTCCTGCATTGAATTTCTCAAGTGCCTCATGCGCGCCAACTTGGTGAGCTCTGTCTACACAGATTTCGCTCGATAACGATGTATGTAAAATGCGGTATGAATGGTTCAGAGAGGAATTATTCTGAACTTCAAATGCTAATTCATAACCGTCTAATCCGGGCATTTCAATATCGCTGACCAGAATATCAATTGGGCGATGAGCCGCAGCGTCACTTTTCATCAGTTCCAATGCATCTAAACCATTTTTACAGATTTGATACCCAATATTGATGCTATCGAGTGCGTCACACAGCTGTTTACGAGCGATGGAAGAGTCATCCACCAATAGAATACTGAGTGCTTTTAGGCGTTCTCGCTCAATATCTGTCAGCATTGGGATCTTTGAATTCTCGTACTGCGGATAAATTTTGGAAAGTAGCAGCTCCACATCCAGCATTTGAACAGTTTTGTCCTCGTAGCGAGTAATTCCAGTCACGAAAATATTTTTTCCAGCGCTCGGAGGTGGCGTTTCAATAGCTTTCCAATCGCACTCAATGATCTTCTCTATACTACGAACCATAAACGCAACCACGGTTCGCAAGCAATCTGTCACGATCAAGTAGCAGCTTTTATATTCTTCTTCACTAATAGGACGAAAGCCAACAGCCGCTGACATATCGATCACTGGTACTGTTAAGTTACGTATCGTAACGGTTCCAATGACGTGATGATGCGAGTAAGGGATCTTTGTCGTTGGCATGTACGTGACGATTTCACGGACTTTTAGCGTACCGATAGCGAAACTCTGTTGCAGGGTGAGCTTAAACATCAACATGCCCTGAGATTGATTCGCTTTGCTAACGACTTTTGCCATGAAAATAACCTTATAAATACCACCGAATTGTGTCTAATCTAATCTTATCAGACGAAGGCTTCAACCATCGGAGAGACAAATGTGAGCTTTTTAGACAATCTTTTAGAGAATAGTGATTAACTGAGCAAAACTTGTTTGTATTTTAAACTCATTATGTAGACGATTTTATATTCCTCGTGTATTTGGGCCTTTACCGCTGAGCTATTATTAAGAAATGTTTGGTCTGTTAAAAAGGATTGGGTACACTTGCGCGACCAGAATAGTGAGAGATAGAACAATGGCAAATACAGCAGCCGCATTACATATTCTTGTGAAGCACAAAGAGCAAGCGGAAGACATAATCAAGCAACTGAAAAAAGGCGCAAAGTTTCAGACATTAGCGAAGAAGTATTCAACTTGCCCGTCAGGCAAACGCGGTGGTGACCTTGGTGAATTCCGCCGTGGTCAAATGGTACCTCAATTCGACAAAGTGTGCTTTTCTGGCGAAGTGTTAACGCCGCATCTAGTTAAAACCAAGTTCGGTTGGCATGTTGTAAAGGTGCTTTACAGAACATAAGGCTTGGTATCGACCTAAACATTGTCAGATGAAACCCACAAGCATTAAATATCATCTGTACGGTCTCTTTTCACCAATCACTACCGTTATGACATGGCAGATACATTCTGATCTGCCATGCTCAACCAAACGCTAATCTTTCCAAACTAGAAACTCATTTATATGCAGTTAACTTGGCTTTTCTCATAAGTCGTTATCCTATTTCAAGCTTTGGTATGAGAATACGTTGGCTGGTTGTATCAATTATCAATGCTATTCCTTGCTGGCGAACTTTGGTTCATGTTCGGGCGCCATTCGCATATGATAGCGACCTTATAAAAATTAACCCCGTTCATAATTTAAGATGTCCCTGACTCATAAAGACTATTTTAAAATCGCATTTCCTTTCATTGTTTCTACTGTTACCCAACCATTGTTGGGGGCGGTGGACACCGCGGTGATCGGTAAACTCGGTGTGGCTGAGATGATTGGTGGTGTGGCGATCGGCACCGTCATCATGAACACCTTGTATTGGTTGTTTGGCTTTTTCCGCGTAAGTACTACGGGGCAAAGTGCAATCGCATTAGGTAAAAATAGCCCAGAAGATCAAGCGAGCAGCTTATTTCGTCCTTTCGTACTTTCGCTTTGCCTTGGCTTGATTTTCATTGCGTTGCAGTCCGTGATTTGGATGGGGGCAGAGCTGATTATCTCCCCTGATGCAGTCGTGGCCGAAAACGCGAAGATTTACTTCGATATCATGATCTTTGGTGCACCGTTTGTACTGCTGAACTACACCGTGATTGGTTGGCTGATGGGGCAGGCGAAAGCCAAAGAAACCTTGTTCACGCAAGTGTTTGGTAACGTGCTGAACATCGTGCTGGATATCGTCTTTGTGTTGTACTTCGATATGGGCATTGCTGGTGTTGCGGTGGCGACACTTATCGCGCAAATCTCGACGTTTGTTATTGGTGCGGTGCTGGTGTTGAAAACCTGTCGCTTCCCGCTGTTTGATCACATTCAGACCGCAAAAATGACGCGTAAAGATCTCAAAGTCATTGCGTCTTCCAATATGGATCTGCTGCTTCGTACTGTGTGTCTATTGGTGTTCTTCAACATGATGGCGCGTGTAGGCTCTCAGCTTGGTTCTGATGTGCTTGCTGCGAACGCAATCATGATGCAAGTGACCTTTATCGTCAGCTACATGTTCGACGGTGTAGCGAACGCGTCGAGCGTCTTTGCAGGTAAAGCGGTAGGGCAGAAGAATCCGACATTGCTTGATAACGTGATTAAGCTAAACACGCAATGGACCGCGGCGTTCGTTGTTGTCTTGACCTTGCTGTTAGTGCTGTTCAAACACCAAGTGGTGATGTTGTTTACCACCTTGCCAAACCTTGTTGAACTGTATCTAGACATGAGCCCTTGGTTATTGGCATTCCCGTTGGTTGCTGGTTTTGGTCTTACGTTTTACGGCATCTTTACCGGTACAGGGACGACGCGACCAGTGCGTAACTCTACCTTTCTAACCATGGTGTTGTTCTTAGTGACTCAATTGATTGCGGTGCAATATTGGGGCAACCACGGTTTATGGCTGGCATTCACTTTGTTCTACGTTGGGCGCTTTGTCTTCTTGTTTCGATACCTCGGTCAAGTTAAACAAAAGTGTCTTTAATTCACACTGTCACAAACGACCTAATTTAGATGTTCTTATAACAAGGGTGGAGCCATCTGCCCTTGTTGATAAATCTGAAAAAGGTGATGAAATAACCTTTCCGACTGGTTTCCTTGCTTTAACCCGCATGATATTATTTGTGATGTTATATTATTACATTTAGTTTATGCCGTGATTTCTCAACCAATACTCTCCGTTAATAATCTCAGCCTTACAGACTCAGAGCGTACACTCTTCAAAGACATTTCTTTTGAGCTGTCTCAAGGTGAAGTTCTTGCCATTATGGGACCTTCCGGCATTGGTAAATCCATGTTGTCGAAAGCCGTCGCAGGTTTTTTGCCGTCTGATATTTGGGTAGACGGAAGTATCCAGCTTAACAGCAGTGAAGTCGCACAAACTGTCATGCTGCAACGTAGTCAATTGCAGCGTCCCGCGGTCATTTTCCAAGATGCACTTAAAGCGCTGAATCCATTGGCGTCTGTCGAACAACAACTGTGTTTGGCATTGACGGGCAAAAAAACGCGCTTGTCTTCAGCAAACCGAGACACCGTGACGACCTTGTTGTCTCAACTCGGATTTGCAGATCCAAAAGCAGCATTGGCGCAGCATCCAAGCCAGCTATCTGGTGGTCAGCGCCAGCGTATTTGTATTGCGATTGCTTTGCTTGGTAGTGCCAACTTAATCATCGCAGATGAGCCCACCAGTGCACTCGATCCAATCACCGAAGCGGAGATCCTTGAGTTGTTCCGCAGCAGTGTTCAGCAACGCAACATCAGTGGTCTGTTGATCACGCACGATCTGTCTGCGGCTTTGGCATGTGACAAAGTCTTGGTGATTGCGGACAACACCATGGTGGCTTATGGCGCACCGTGGCAAGCCATTCAGCAAAGTTCGCATCCTTTCTGCCAACAACTTGCGCAACTGCTGCCTTAACCTCATCTCTGGAGCCTATTTTGACTAAGCACAACTTGAGCGGGCACACGCAGCCTAAATCGGCGGAAGTTCGCTTTGAGCAAGCCAGTGTTCACTATTACTCCAAACCAAGTTGGTTAGGGGGCAAACCGTTCAAAGCGCTCGAACAATTGGATCTTGCCATCGACACACAAAACATTGCGATTGTTGGTCCTTCTGGTGCGGGTAAATCGACCTTGATTGAGCTTCTGTTCGGTCTTCGTAAGCCCACATCTGGTGAAGTGTATGTGTGTGGCTATCCGCTATCGCGTAGCTCGGCTAAGCAGCGCCAAGAGTTGTGTCAGCACATTCAACTGATTCCGCAAGAGCCGCAGTCTAGCTTGAATCCGTACTACACCGTTCGCCAGATCTTACTGGAACCGCTAAGCAATATTGGCTTAACGCAAGAGCTGAACGAGAAGGTGGAAAAGGTCTTGGCGGATGTCGGTTTGGATCTCACATTGCAGGATCGTAACCCGCAGCAGTTATCGGTTGGGCAAGCGCAACGTGTGGCTATCGCCAGAGCTTTAATTGTTGAGCCTTGCGTGTTGGTTGCCGATGAGCCAACCAGCAGCCTAGATCCCGTCAGTCGTAAACAGATTCTCGACTTGTTGGCAGGCATTCAAAAGAGTCGTCAGATGCGCCTGATTTTGGTGACACATGACCTCGATGCGGCACAAACCCTATGCGATGAAATCCTAGTGTTAGACAAAGGACGTGTTGTCGAGCACGGCACGGCACAAGACGTGACAAATAACCCATCGCACTTGATCACCAGAGCCTTGATGAGCGCTCAACACAAAAGTAATGAATTCACAAAAACCATTGGAGAGGTTTCTTATGCACCTTAGTACTCCCAAGTTAGCTTTGTCGCTGGCTTTAAGCGCACTGCTGACGGGTTGTTTTGATTCTGGCGAAAGCAAGCCAGAAGCGGAAAAAGCAGCTGCACCGTAAGCAACGGAAATTCGCGTTGCCATGATGCAACCGCCACGCACAGGTTTGTCGCCATTTTCAGATGACGCGTTCAAACTGTCACGTTGGAGCACAGCAGAAACGCTAGTGAACCTAAACGATCAGTCGGTAGCAGAGCCAATGCTGGCAACAGAGTGGGAACAAGTTGATCCGATGACGTGGCAATTTACGGTACGTAAGGGCGTGAAATTCCACGATGGTTCTGACCTTGATGCAAACGCGGTTGTGAACTCTCTACAAAAAGCATTAGATGCCGCACCAAAACCACGCATTTTGGATGGTATCGAATGGCAAGTTCGCGCACTGGACGACTTCACTGTTGAAATCAAAACGACCTTTAACGATCCACTGTTGCCAAGCCGTCTTTCTAGCCCACAGCTAGCGATCCTTTCTGGTGCAGCATATCAAGAAAACGGTCGTGTTGTGCCAATCAATGCGGGTACGGGGCCATTCGTTCTGACAGAAATCAACGGTACAACCAGCGCAAAACTGAAGCGTTTTGACGGTTACTGGGGTGAAAAAGCTAAAGTAGATAGCATTTTTGCGGAATACGTACCAAACGGTTTTGCTCGTGCTGCAGCGCTGCGTACCGGTGAGGCGGATGTCGTTGAAGCGGTTCCTGTTTCGCAAATCGCGATGATGGAATCTTCACAGCTGCACGAAGTTGCAATGCCACGTACCAATACGCTTTACCTAAACAACAAATCAGATGTGTTTAGCCAGTTCGGTTTGCGTAAAGCAGCGGCTCAAGCGGTTAACCGTGAGCAAATCATCAAAACGGTTTACGAGAACCACGCCGATTCAGCGAAAGGTCTGTTAGGTCCAGCATTGGCATGGGCTCAACCAATTCGTGACGCGAACCCTCGTATGGAAACCATGGAAATGCGCCACGCGAACGGTGAGAAGATCACCATCGGTACATTTACCGACCGTGCTGAGTTGCCAGAAGTAGCGGTGCTGCTAAAGCAACAACTTGAAGCGGCTGGCTTTGTGGTTGAACTAGATGTTCGTGAATACGCACAAATCGAAAACGATGCACTAGCAGGTAAGTTCGATGCATTCTTGTTGTCACGTGCAACGGTGCTGGATTCTGGTGACCCAGTGGCGTACATGCAAAGTGACTTTAGCTGTAAAGGTTCTTACAACCTAGGTCAGTTCTGCTCTGAAGAAGTGGACGCAGCATTGAAACACGCTGATCGTCAGCCTTTGGGTGAGAAACGCCAACAAGCGATCATCGAAGCAGAAAGCAAAATCCTTGAGCAATACGCTGTGATTCCACTGCTTCACGAGCGTGTAATCCAAGGTGAGAGTGACCGCGTGAAGAATGCACAACGTGACCCACGTGAGCGTCGCCTGATCGACCAGTTTACTGAGGTGAACTAACTCGATGTCGTCTGTTGCCAACATGCGCTCTCGTTGGAGCGCTTGTATGCCTGAGTGGTTTACGCGTTTTTTGTCGCGCTTCCTGTCACTCGGGGTAGTGGTTGTGCTGGTGGGTTTGATGCCGGATATTGCCGGTATCGATCCAAGCCAATCAATCCTCCGTGCCCGTGCGGGTGCTCAACAATTGCTGACGGCAGAAGCTCTGCAAGCCATTCGAGAAGATCTTCAACTTGACCGCAGCGCTGCTGAGCGACTGTGTGATTGGTTGACGCTTGCCATGCAAGGTGACTTAGGTGTCTCTTGGGTGAGTGGCGCATCCGTGATGGAGAGCGTTCAACAAACTGCAAAAACGTCGCTACTACTGATGCTTACAGCGTTAGGCATGGCATTTGTAATGTGCATGGCGAGCGTACTTTACACTGTGCGTCGTTGGCAACAGAATCGTTTAGACAAACATCATGACACGCTCAGTTCGGTGTTGGTTTCACTGCCTGAGTACGTGATTGCTTCGTTGCTGATCATGGTGTTTTCCATCTGGTTGGGCTGGTTCCCACCTTATGGTTGGCAAGGCGTGCAAAACCTCTGGCTACCCAGTTTGGCAATGGCATTACCTGCTGCTGGCTTGTTCGGGCGTTTGCTCAATGACAGCCTCAAGCGTGTACTAGGTGAACCTTGGGTGATCACTTGGCTATCGGCGAACGTCAGTAAGTTTCAAATCTTACGCTTTGCCTTGTGGCGTGCCGTTAGTAACTTGATCCCTCAAATCGCAATGACGGTAATTGGTTTAACCGGCGGCGCGGTTGCTGTGGAACAGGTGTTCTCCATTCCGGGTATCGGACGACTAATATTAGGCGCGGCGAAGTCACAAGATTTGCCGATGCTGCAAGGTGGCTTGTTGGTGTTGCTGGTGTTCTCGATGTTGATCAGCAGTGCGAGCATCTTATTGCAACGTTGGTTACTCGGGCACAGTGTCACAAGTGGCAAGTTGATCAGCAGTCACAGCACGTTCCGTTTTACCCAAAGCACCACCAAACGTATTGTCAGTGCGACAATCTTTGCCTTGCTGATTGGTTGTGCGGGATGGGCCTTAATGCGCGATCCTTACACTATCCAATTTACCCGCCTTGAATCGCCAAGCTTAGCAGCACCGTTTGGTGCCGATGCGGTCGGGCGAGATCTGCTTGCTCGTGTTGGCGGCGGTATGATGTCGACAATCAAAATGGGCATCATCGCAACGTTCCTAAGTTTGGTGATTGGTTTGTTGCTCGGCTTCGTGACTCGTTATAGCCAAGGCTTAATTGAGATCACCAAAGGTGTGCCATACATTGTGGCGGGTCTGCTGATTGCTGGTCTAACGGGGATGAACCCAAACAGTGCCTTGATTGCGATTGTTATGGTGTCATGGGCACCATTAGCGGCGCACTGTGCAAGTTTGTTGATGGAAGCCAAAGCGCAGCCTTACACGCATCTTGCGCCCATTTGGGGAACCAGTCAGTGGCGAGTACTTCGTTACTACTTGTTGCCTTATGTGCTGCCGCCATTGATTCGTCACGCGTTTCTGCGTTTGCCTTACATTACGCTTAGCCTGACTTCTCTGAGTTTTATCGGACTTGGCGTTAAGCCGCCAGAACCTGAGTGGGGTTTATTGATTGCAGAGAATCTGCCTTACATCGAGCGCTCACCATTGGGTGTCTTGCTGCCAATTTCAGGCTTAGTTTTGATGGCAATTGCGGTGAATTTGATTTTTGATGACAAGTGACGAGCAGCGATAAAGCGAAGTGAGCTTCCATATCCAGATGTAATCAGTAATTTGGTAATTTAGAAAACAAAAGGATGTGTTTTCTGCCAGAAAGTACACAGCACGGTCTACGTATATTGGAAGCACCTATAAATTAACGAGTATAAAAGTTACGCGAACTCAGATGTTTAGGTAGTATTACTCTTTATACACACGTAATCCTTTATCCGTTAATTCTTGAGTGACCACTTCGGATAGGTTTCGATCGGTAATAATTCCGTCCAATTGCTCGATGTCTAATGCATGAAAGCTCGCTATCTGACCGTATTTAGTTGAGTCTGAGATCAGATAATTGGTTTGTGCCGCCTTGATGATTGCTTTTTTAACGAGAACTTTATTTTCATTAGGTGTTGATAAGCCTTTCAAGCTCCAAGATGAAGTCGAAATAAAGGCGATATCAATATTTAGCCCATTCAAGAACTCTGCGACTTTTCCACCAATGGTGGATTGGTTCTCGCGGTCAATTTTTCCCCCTGTGTGGTAAAGCTCACATTCACTGTGCGTCATAAGGAAAGCAGCAATAGAGAAGTCATTGGTGATCACTAAAAGATCATTACGATTTGCTATTTGATGGGCGATTTCTAGAGAGGTTGTTCCCGCATCCAAGTAAATCGTAGCGTCTTGACCAATTAACGTAGCCGCCAGCTTACCAATTTGAATTTTTTCATCCGCTTGTTGCTCGACCTTCGCATCATGGGAAAGTTCGGAATGTAGAGCTTGAGCGAGTTGCACTCCACCAGAAACAGAAACGACTTTACCTGAGGATTCAAGCTTCACGATATCACGACGAATGGTCATATGTGATACGCCAAGGTGGTCGGTTAAATCTGAAATGCTTAACACTTCTTGATGTGATAACAGGGATAATATGGTTCTTTGACGTTCTGCTGGGATCATAGTTTCACTTCTATATTCTTGTTTTTCAGTATCCTACCAATCTTTTCATTTGTTGTGAATATCTGTGAATTATGTTCTCAACGTTGTAAGAACAGCCTTCGCTTGTGTTAACTGCTCGGATTATCTCTGCCCATAAAGAGGTATATATCACGACATTGTTAATTTGTGTGAAAAAATGTGATTCAAAGCGAGGTCTTAGTATTAATCTTCACATATAATCACATCAACCAAACAAGAATTAACAAAGTTTAATAGACCAGAAGGCATTGTTTTTATGAGTGAAGTTCAATCTGTAGGTGTTATCGGTTTAGGCTCTATGGGAATGGGCGCCGCAAAGTCATGTGTGCGTGCAGGCCTAGATGTCTATGGTTTCGATTTAAATTCTCAAGCGCTTGAAGAGTTAGGTTCATTCGGTGCAAAAGCTGTTTCTACAAATGCAGTTGAGTTTGCAGATAAGCTTGATTCGGTTCTAGTTCTTGTTGTGAACGCAGCTCAAGTTAACACGGTCTTGTTCAAAACCGGTCTTGCTACAGCGCTTAAGCCGAATACGCCAGTAATGGTTTCAGCAACCATCTCAGCAGAAGACGCAAAACAAATTGAAGCGAAATTGGCAGAACACAATCTTGTGATGCTTGATGCACCGGTATCTGGTGGTGCTGCAAAAGCCGAATTAGGTGAGATGACTATTATGGCGTCGGGAGCGCAAAGCACATTTGATGCACTTGAACCAGTACTCAACGCAACGGCAGCTAAAGTCTACAACATCGGTGAAGCGATTGGCCTAGGCGCAACTGTGAAGATTATCCACCAATTGCTAGCAGGTGTTCATATCGCAGCTGGTGCTGAAGCAATGGCATTAGCGGCACGTGCAAACATTCCTCTTGACCTGATGTACGACGTGGTGACGAATGCAGCGGGTAACTCTTGGATGTTTGAGAACCGCATGAAGCATGTGGTTGATGGTGATTACTCCCCTAAATCTATGGTCGACATCTTTGTGAAAGATTTAAACCTCGTATCGGACACAGCAAAAGATCTCAAATTTCCACTTCCTCTATCAAGCACAGCACTAAACATGTTTTTGAGTGCAAGCAATGCTGGTTTTGGCCAGGAGGACGACAGTGCCGTTATCAAGATTTTTGATGGTATTGAGCTTCCAGGTGTAGAAAACAAACAGAAATAAGCGCACGTAAAACGGAGAAAAAATGATGTTATTAGGCGTTATCGCAGACGACTTTACTGGCGCAACAGACATCGCAGGTTTTCTTGTAGAAAACGGCATGCGCACAGTTCAGCTTAACGGTATTCCAAAAGAAGAGATTGATGTAAACGCAGATGCGGTCGTGATCAGTCTTAAATCTCGCTCTTGTCCTGTAGATGAGGCAATCGAGGATTCAGTAGCGGCGCTTAAGTGGCTGCAAGCAAATGGCTGTCAGCAGTTTTACTTCAAGTACTGCTCAACGTTTGACAGCACAGCAGAAGGTAACATTGGTCCTGTAACGGATGCACTGCTTGCAGAGCTAGGTGAAGCGTTCACCATTGTCTGCCCATCATTACCAGTGAATGGTCGCACAGTTTTCAACGGCCATCTATTTGTATTCCAAGACTTGCTAAGCGACTCAGGTATGCGTAATCACCCTGTGACACCAATGACTGATTCAAGCCTAGTTCGTATGATGGATGCTCAATCTCAAGGCAAATCTGGCCTGGTGAACTTCCAAATAATTGAACAAGGTCCAAAAGCGGTAATTGAGCGCTTTGAAGAGCTAAAAGTACAAGGCAACCGCTACGCAGTGGTTGATGCATTCAATGCAGAGCATCTTGTCACACTTGGCCAAGCGGCGAAGTCTCTAAAACTGGTAACTGGTGGTTCTGGTTTGGCTGCGGGTATTGCTAAGAACTGGATAGAGAGCCTTGAAGATCAAAGTGATGCGAAGCAAGAGGGGAACCCTAAAAAAGCACCAACCGTTGTGTTATCTGGATCTTGTTCTGTCATGACCAACCAACAGGTCGCTGTTTACAAAGAAAAAGCGCCACACTTTGCTATTGATGTGAAGGCGTGTCTGACGGAAGAAGACTACTCAAATCAAGTGTTTGATTGGGTCATGACCAACATCGAAAGCGAGTTCGCACCACTGGTTTACGCAACCGCAGATGCAGCGGCGTTAAAAGCGATTCAACAAGAGTTTGGCGCGCATGCTTCAAGCCACGCGGTTGAACAATTCTTTAGCCAACTTGCAATCAAACTTCAGCAGCACGGTGTGAAAAATTTCATCGTTGCGGGTGGGGAAACCTCAGGGGTTGTAACCCAAAGCCTAGCCGTAAAAGGTTTTCATATCGGTCCTCAAATCGCACCAGGTGTACCTTGGGTGAAGTCACTTGAAGGCGAGCTTTCTTTGGCTCTGAAATCGGGCAACTTCGGCGATGAACACTTCTTTGCCAAAGCACAGTCGTTTTTTGAATAGGTGAGGTTGTGATGAATAAAGAATTGATGACAGAACAACAACTGCGAGAGCAAATGGTCACTATGGCGCGCTCTATGTTTGAACGTGGCTATGCGACTGGCGGCGCTGGCAACCTTTCTCTAAAACTGCCTAATGGACACTTTCTGGCAACGCCAACTGGTTCTTCGTTCGGCCGCTTGATTGCTGAAGAGCTTTCGGTTGTGGATATTGATGGCAACCATATCTCTGGTGAAAAGCCATCAAAAGAAGTGGCTTTTCATCTGGCGATTTATCGAAATAACTCAAAGTGTAATGCGATTGTGCATCTGCATTCTACTTACTTGACGGCGCTTTCTTGTCTTGAAGGTCTAGATCGCGAGAATGCCATCAAAGCTTTTACACCTTACTTTGTAATGCGCATTGGCGAACTGCCAGTGATTCCGTACCTGCGCCCGGGCGACCCTCAGATTGCTGAAGAACTTGCGCAGCGGGCTAGTGACTACCGAGCTTTCCTCCTGGCGAACCATGGTCCAGTGATCACGGGTACGGACTTTGAAGATGCAGTGGATAACGCAGAAGAGCTAGAAGAGACAGCGAAGCTAGCGTTCATTCTTAAAGATAGCAACATCCGCTACTTAACGGATACTGAGATTCAAGACCTAAAAGGGAGAGGTAAGTAATGGCTAAATTCGCGGCAAATCTGACAATGTTATTCACAGAAGTTCCTTTTCTAGATCGTTTCGAAAAAGCACACCAAGCGGGCTTCAAAGCGGTGGAATACCTTTTTCCATACGCATTCGAAGCGCAAGAACTAGCAAGCAAGATACAGCAGTTTGGTTTTGAGCAAGCGTTATTCAACATGCCTCCAGGTGATTGGGATGCAGGTGAACGAGGTTTTGCAGCTATTCCGGGGCGTGAGGATGAATTTAAAACGAGCGTCGAGACTGCGCTGATGTACGCCAAGGCACTGAACTGTAAAAAGGTTCACGCTATGTCTGGCATTGTTGATTCACGCTTCACTCGTGATCAGCATATTGAAACCTTTATCTCAAACATTCGTTATGCAGCGGATAAGTTTGCCGAACAAGGTGTTGAGCTGATGATTGAGCCACTCAACAATCGCGATGTACCGAACTACTTTGTTGCACATCAACGTGAAGCGGTGGAACTCATCAAACAAGTGGCTCGTCCAAACGTGAAATTGCAGCTCGATCTCTATCACGCACAAATTATGGACGGTGATCTGAGTACGTTGATTCGCGATGTGGCGCCATACACAGGCCATATTCAAATTGCTTCTGTGCCTGAAAGGCACGAACCATCGGAAGGCGAACTGAATTACCCACACCTATTCAATGTTTTGGATGACTCTGGTTACCAAGGCTGGATCGGTTGTGAATACAACCCAAGGCATAGCACGCAGCTGGGCCTTAGTTGGGTTAAACCATACCTATAACAATTTTAATTTCTATCCATAAATAACTTGAAACCAATTACAAAAACAAAGGGTCGTGACTATGAATATTATCATAACTGGAGGGGCGGGTTTTCTCGGAACCCTACTTGCCAAATCACTACTAAAAGAAAACAAAGCTGAAAGTATTACTATTGTCGACATTCAAAAATCGCGCTTAGAGGGCATTGATGACCGAGTCGTTTCTTTAGTCATGGATATGACAAAGCGAGAAAATATAGACCAAGTTATTACTGCCGAAACGACACACATTTTTCATTTAGCGGCAATTGTATCGAGCCATGCTGAGCAAGATTTTGATTTAGGCGTAGCTGTAAACCTGACGACCACACAGTTATTGCTTGAGCGTTGCCGTAAAGTAAACCCTAATATTCGTTTTACGTTTGCTTCATCTTTAGCTGTCTTTGGTGGTGATCTTCCGGAAACGATTACACCAATAACAGCACTTCATCCTCAGTCATCCTACGGGACGCAAAAAGCCATAGGTGAGTTATTGGTTAACGACTATGCCCGTAAAGGCTTTGTTAAAGCTGTATCCGTACGTTTACCGACTATTTGTATTCGCCCTGGGAAACCAAACCTTGCCGCTAGCTCTTTCGTAAGCGGAATTATTCGTGAGCCTTTGAATGCTCAAGAATCAAATTGTCCTGTAGACCCTACGCTAAAACTTTGGATATCGAGCCCGTCTAGAGTGGTGGACAATATTCAATATGCAGGGCTAATGCCTTATGAGCAGTTAAATAATCTGTCCTATAGAACGCTTAATTTACCTGGTATTCAAACTACACCAGCTGAGATGATTCAAACAATGGACACTCTAACGGGTAAACAACTTTCTAATTATATTACCTATGAGCATGATGCGGGTATTGATCGTATTGTGAGTAGTTGGCCACAAAAAATTGATTGTACTAAAGAACTGGAGCTTGGATTTAAAGCAGACAGTAATTTCAAGGATGTATTACAACAATTTATTTCTGTTAACAATATGGAGATTGTCTAATGTTACCAACCTCAGTAATTGGACTAATAGTAGCCGTATCAGTCCTTGTTTTTCTTGTGTTACGTACAAAAGTACATGTGTTAATTGCGATGTTAATTGCGGCATGTATCGCAGGTATTATTGGTGGGTTAAGTGTTGACGACACGATTGCGACCGTTAGCAAAGGATTTGGTGGAACATTAGGCGGTATAGGGATTGTCATCGGTCTCGGCGTTATGATGGGGGCTATTTTAGAGGCTTCTGGAGCAGGAGAAAGTATTGCCTATAATTTTATAAAGTGGTTAGGAAAAAAGAAAGAAGAGGCCGCTCTTGCTGTAACTGGCTATATTGTTAGCATCCCAATCTTTGTGGATAGCGCGCTTATCATTCTTTATCCAATAGCGAAGTCTTTGTCAAAAACGTCCAATCGCTCGATTTTAACGCTTACGGTTGCTCTGGCGGGCGGCTTGGTCGTAGCGCATCACGCTATTCCGCCGACTCCAGGGCCTTTGGGCGTTGCTGGTATCTTTGGTGTCGATCTTGCCAGCATGTTAGGTTTTGGTTTGATGATCGCAGCGCCTTGTGTCATGGGTATTGTTTGGTATGCAAGATGGTTAGAAAAGCAGTTTCCTGAATTCATTCCAACCGAACATTTCTCGAAGTCTAGTGAGCAACTGATTAATGATCACAAAGAGTACATTGCAAGTAAAGAAGCGAAAGACCTACCATCTTTAAGTAAATCTATCGCTCCAATTATTATCCCAATTTTACTTATACTTGCGAAATCAGTGATGGGTTTATTAGAGGGGACTTTCGGTTTCGAAGGGCTGACTGCAACAACATTTGGTCAATTTATCGCTTTTATCGGCAGCCCTACTATTGCACTATCAATAGCGACGTTACTAGCGGTTTACACATTGGGTAATAACCTTACCAAAGAAGAAGCGAATGAAAAGATGGAACAAGGAATCTCCACTTGTGGCATCATTTTGTTAGTAACAGGAGCTGGTGGCGCGTTAGGTGCCGTATTGCGTGAAACGGGTGCGGGCGCAGAGATTGCCAACCAAGTTGCAGGGCTTCCTATTTCTGCGGTTATGATTCCATTTATTATTGCGACGTTAGTTCGTATTATTCAGGGCTCTGGTACAGTCTCCATGATAACCGCTGCTTCTATATCTGCCCCAGTTTTAGTGAATATTCCTGACGTTAACCTTTTATTCGCAGCGACGGCAGCTACGATGGGATCTCTATTTGCTGGCTACTTTAATGACTCGCTATTCCATATTGTTAATCGATTAATGGGGGTGACTGAGGTTAAGAAACAACTCATTATTTGGACTATTCCAACAACAATTGCTTGGGCTATTGGTGGTTCATTAGTCATGATTCTTAACTTATTCTTCGGATCTCATGGTTCAATCTTTGATCCTGTGTTACCACTTGCTGTACTTTTGGGGTGTGTTGCATTTACAAAATCTTACAGCGCTAAGCACGTCGAATTACAAGAGGTATAAAGGTTTACTTGTACTCTTCCATAAAGTAAAAACCTATCACAATATGTATTTTTATCAGATAGTTTAGAGTTTTTTAATAATATGAACGGCCCTATGTTTGGGCCGTTTTAGTTCTTATAAATAAACTATTTAAATTGAACCGATATAGGTTCCGTTTTCAACTTAATCAATATGAAATGGAATTGTTATTTCCCGCTTAGTAAGAGATTACCTATAAAGGTTCTATTCGAGTTTAACTCTAGTGATTTTACTCTAGCGAAGTAGGGTTACTTTATATAAGAGTCCAGTACTTTTAATACGACTTCCATATCTTTTTCACGTTGAGTTTTGTCTTCCTCAAGTACGACGTGTTCAAGTAAGTGACCTTTAATTACTTCTCGCATCAAACCATTTACTGCTCCCCGAATAGCGGCAATCTGCTGCAACACATCTTGGCATTCATGCTCTTCTTCCAGCATTTTTTTAAGTCCATTTACCTGACCCTGTATTTTACTGACTCGAGTGTTGAGCTTCTTTTGATCTCTGGTTGTATGCGACATGTCTTATCTTCTTTAAGTTACGGGCCGAGTTATTCTAACTGATAATGTAGCACTCAATTTATACTGGGGGGTAGTATTTAATACTAGGGGGGAGTATAGTTTGCGATAAATTAGAATCAACAACAGAGAACAACAATGGATTTTGTCGCGTTACTACAACAAGGTAATGGGTGGTTCTTTATTCCCAGTGCCATTTTGCTTGGCGCCTTGCATGGTTTAGAACCTGGGCACTCTAAAACGATGATGGCGGCGTTCATTGTCGCGGTGAAAGGAACGGTCAAACAAGCCGTGATGCTGGGTTTAGCTGCCACACTTTCTCACACTATAATTGTATGGTTAATCGCTGTTGGCGGGATGTATATTAGCCAGAAATTCACCGCTGAAGCGGCTGAACCATGGATGCAACTTATCTCTGGGGTCATTATCGTGACAACCGGCGTATGGATGTTTTGGCGGACATGGAGCGATGAGCGAGCTTGGAACAAAGCTCAGGATCATGCTCGCGACTGGACGACGCAAGTTGTGGATACAGGACATGGGCATGTTTCGCTTTCGATTACACAGGAAGGGGAGCATCACCGTTTCCAATTGCGAACACTCAGCGGTAAACCTTTAACTGCTGAAGGTATCAAGGTTTCGGTATCGAGTGATGGTTATCAACCTGCTGATATCTATCACTTTATAGAGCGTGATGGATACTTGGAATCGGCGTCTTGCATTGAAGTCTCTAATGGACTTTCTGTCACTTTGATCATCGGGCACCATGATCATACCCATGACTTTGATGTACATTTCCGTTCTGGTTCTCATTTAGAAAGCGAAGATAAGGAATATCAAGATGCTCACGAACGCG
The DNA here is from genome assembly GCF_033337395.1 of Vibrio sp. YT-19(2023). Taxonomy (NCBI): domain Bacteria; kingdom Pseudomonadati; phylum Pseudomonadota; class Gammaproteobacteria; order Vibrionales; family Vibrionaceae; genus Vibrio; species Vibrio sp. YT-19(2023). Next base: position 59,909 of record NZ_JAWOQN010000013.1, read on the forward strand.
CTCACGCTTTAGACATTCAAAAACGCTTTGAGAATCGAGACGTGACGAATGGGCAAATTCTGCTGTTTGGATTAACGGGCGGTTTGATTCCATGCCCTGCTGCGGTAACGGTTTTGCTTATCTGTTTGCAGCTTAAGGCAATGACTCTTGGTGCGACTTTAGTTGTGTCATTCAGTATTGGCTTAGCCTTGACTCTGGTTGCTGTTGGCGTTGTGGCAGCAGTGGGCGTGCAAAAAGCGACATCTAAATGGAGCGGTTTGAATGATGTTGCACGTCGAGCTCCTTACTTATCGGGCGTCTTGATCAGTGCAGTTGGTTTATACATGGGTATGCATGGATACATATCGCTGACAAGTTAAACTCTGTGGTAAAGATTTTTTTCCTTTCTTTTTTTATGGGCAATGGCTTCATGCCTTGGTTTGCCTATTTTGCTGCCGATTCTTGATTGAGAATCACTCGATCTGACATCGCTGCCATATCTACAAACCAAGTCATTCTCGCTTCACCAAGCATCTCGGATTACAACCGCTGCAATTGTGGCTCTAATATCTGAACCTGAGATACTAAATGATAAAACGGGAGCACTGACCACAGTGCTCCCGACGGTCAAAACGCTAATTAGAAGTCTTTTCTTTAATGTTCGATACCAATTTGGTCGCATAGTTAAATTTAACTATGCAAACGTTTCCTTTTGCGTACTCGTCCCTTCGCCAAACCTCGTAGAAATGTGACGTTTTGAAGACTTTTTTTCCTTCTGTCTAAAGTAATCGGGAACCAAGCAGATACATAGTTATAAAGTTATGTCTTGCTCTGCCAAACAGATCCAAAATGCAGTTTGGTTGGTTTTGGAGAAGAAAGGCTTAGCGCTCGATTAATGAGCATCAATTGAATTGTATTGAGACAATTATAATGAAAAGAATCATCTTATTAGCAGTCTGCGCCATGTTTGGTATTGCTGTCGTGGCGAGTATGGCATCAACGTACCTAATTTCGAGTCAGAAAATCGATGACATCATCTTAAACAAATCCCAAGTTCAAGCTGAGTTTCTAGCGGGAAATGCGAGTTATATTTTGGAGAACTCAGCTAATCCAATGCAAGATTTACAATCGCTTGTTGAGGGGCTGAAACAACGTTCAGACGTGAGCTATGCCGTTGTAATTGATCGTAACGTGACGGCAGTAGCCCACAGTGATAAGCACAAGCTGAACAAAACCTATAACGATGAATATACTGTTGAAGGCGCGACGAGAGGTGTTCAACAGTACTCAAAGTGGTATGCCGATGTCCAGAAAGTATGGGTGTTTGACATCATGGCACCAATTTATGTGGATGGTCAGTTATACGGTACTTTTGATATCGGTATTCCTATTACTGAAGTGAGCCAAGCGACGAATGGAATTATTACTTACCAGTTGATCTCTATGGTGGCGATCTTCGTTATGTGTGTTTTGATTCTGTCACTTCTGCTAAATAAACTGATGAGACCGCTTTCTGCGCTTAAAGACGCTCTACAAGACATCTCAAAAGGAGACGGAGACTTAACCGTTCGTTTGCCAGCGAAAGGTAATGACGAAGTCGCGCAAATTTCTTCTGCTTTCAACGTTTTTGTTGGGAAAGTACATGAGATTATTACACAAGTTGTAAATACTGGTGTGGAGCTTAATAGTTCAGCTGTCGCTTTGCGTGGGCAATCTCAACAAGCGCTCACAAGAGGGCAAGAGCAGAACGAGCAAACCATGCTGGTTGTCACATCCATGAACGAAATGATTGCGACGGTCAATGAAATTGCCTCCAATGCTGCCGGAGCGGCAAATGCTGCGAGTGCAGCAAGTAATGAAGCGCAAGATGGCTACACGACGCTAGAAAGAACCAAAACGGCGATGACTAATCTTGAAAACGAGATGAACAGCACTTCCAACATTATCGTGAGTCTTGCTGAAAATACTCAGTCGATTGGTAGTATTCTAGAGGTGATTAGAGGTATTTCGGAGCAAACCAATCTATTGGCTCTCAATGCGGCTATCGAAGCGGCACGCGCTGGTGATGCCGGCCGAGGTTTTGCAGTAGTCGCTGATGAAGTTCGCAACCTAGCGACTAAAACGGCTCATTCTACCGATGAAATTGACAATATGATTCACCAGCTACAAACTGAAGCTCAAAGTGCGGTGAATTCAATGAGTAATAGTAAGACTCTTATTGAAGAAGGAACGGCAGAAACTGAGTTAGCTCGACAGGCTTTGGAAGCAATAGCTGCACAAGTGACGACTATTTCAGATATCAATACTCAAGTAGCAACCGCAACAGAACAGCAATCAACGGTAGCAAACGAAATTAATATGAACATGGATACCGTCAGCCACTCAGTGAAAAGTGCGCTAACAGCGAGTGAGCAACTAGAAGAATCAAGTCAACAACTCGCGGAGCTATCGCGAACACTCGATCGTCACGTAGGAGCGTTTAGAATCTAAACGCCAACTGACCCTCTTTAATAAAAGCCAGTAAATGTTAATTGCTGGCTTTTTTATTTGAAAAAATCGAGTCTCAAATCGCTTAGCGGTGTTTGTCCTTTCTAGACGATAAAACAGAATACGATAAATTAGTTGAGTAAAGCTTAGCTAGGCGTTAAGTTTTGCGTTTTGCTTTAAATGTTCAACAAACATAGATATTTTCTTAGCTACATGTTTTCTTGACGAGTAAAAGGCGTAAAGCACTAAATCCTCAGGTTCGTACTCTAGAGTGACGATTTCTAGCTCACCATTTTTGATCTCATTTTGGCATGACTCAATTGGCAATATTGCGTATCCAAGCCCTAATAACGCGCCATATCTGGCGAGATGACCGCTGTTTACTTTGAATGAAGATTGCACAGTTTGAGTAATATGGCCCCCAACAGGGTTTCTGAATACCCATGGTGCACCATTTACTGCGGTAAGCGTCGTGATGCAGGGAACATGACTTAGATCCGTAATTTTGTAAGGGGTGGCGTATTTCTCAATTAGTTGAGGCGCGGCTAAAATGGCACTGGGCCAGCGTTTTATCTCTCTCGCCACCCAGTTACTGTCTGACAAAGTCCCTCTATGAAAACTCAAAATGACATCAAAGCTGTCAATAACATCATCTTTAGGGTTTAGCGTTGTATCGCAAGACAAAGAGATTGACGGGTATTGCGTGCAAAAGGTGACAACCGCTTTGGCCAGTACAGGTGTGTCTGGCATAAGAATTCGCAGTTCCCCTGTTACCGTGTGCGAGTGGCGCGTTACCGTTTCTAGTGCGGCGTTGAGTTGCTCCAATAACGGACGAGTGCTGCTATAGAGCTCTTCTCCAGCCTCGGTAGGCGTCATTCGCCTTGTTGTTCTATTGAACAACCTAATGTTTAACTTTTCTTCAAGCAGGGCAATGTGTCGGCTGATATTTGATGTTGGTATATTCAAACACTCAGCGGCTCGCTTAAAGCTGTTGTTCTCATAAACACAGTGAAAACTTTTTAACCAGATTTGGTCAACGTTATCAAACATTTCATTATCCCACTTTATTGGATTATCAAGCCAGCATATCGCACTTTATCCCTGTACTAAGTTACATACAATTTTATTTACAAGTTTAAGCGAACAAACAACGAGATATCGCGCTAGAACGTAATCAATAGTGGTGAATTTATGAGCTGGTTAGAACGGTTATTTGAGAATAAAAATATAATAGGTTCGCGCAAAGCGTCTATCCCTGAGGGCGTTTGGACAAAGTGTCCTGAGTGTGAACAAATACTTTATCGTGCCGCGTTAAAAGAAAATTTGGAAGTATGCCCTAAATGCTCATATCACATGAGAATGGCTGCGCGTCAAAGGTTGATCTCTTTTCTGGACCATGGAACACAACAAGAGTTGGCAAGTGAGTTGGAGCCACAAGATATTTTGGGTTTTAAAGACTTAAAGCGATATAAAGAGCGAATTGCTTTAGCGCAGAAAACGACTGGAGAAAAAGATGCGTTGGTGGTGATGCAGGGCAAGTTATTGGGGCTGCCTGTTGTTGCGTGTGCATTCGAATTCTCTTTCATGGCAGGCTCGATGGGCGCAGTGGTTGGCGAGAAGTTTGTCCGAGCAATTGAAAGCGCAATTAATACAAAATCTGGGTTAGTATGTTTTTCCGCTTGCGGAGGGGCGCGCATGCAAGAGTCTTTGGTGGCACTCATGCAAATGTCAAAAACCAGCGCCGCGTTAAACCACTTATCTGAGCACAGATTACCCTATATCTCAGTATTGACGGACCAAACTTATGGTGGCGTCTCGGCGAGTTTAGCCATGTTAGGAGACATCAATATTGGTGAACCTAAAGCAAGTATTGGCTTTGCGGGAAGACGGGTCATTGAGCAAACGGTACGTGAAAAGCTACCAGACGAGTTTCAGCGAAGTGAATTTTTACTAGCGCATGGTGCGCTAGATATGATTGTCGATAGACGTGAAATGCGCGATCGCGTTGGCCGCTTACTGGCTAAGTTAACCAACGCGAGGGTGGTCTCAGAATAGGTTGTATTAAAATTAGACTTAGTACTTGCGTTTATTGAGCCGTAATCATTACAAACCGTTCATTTTGCCCCCATCTTGGTTCCGCATTCATTAGGCTGAGATCCAACGCCGTTTGGTATGGGTCAACAGCAAAATGGTTGCTTACTAACCCCCAGAGCATCCAGTTGATTGCGGTTTCATTCTCGGTAAGCTCTTCGAGTGGCGCTTGGAGGAAAAAGTACTCATCTTCGCCATCGTAACCGAGCCGATCATAGATAATGTTGCGTAGCTCTCGATCCAAATCATGTTGGAGGTTGATTGAGCCGTACAGTTGCTCTTCTGTTGGGCCATTCTCATGGTGATAAACATTGCGTTTTGACTCTTTGTGTAAAGTACCTGCGCCAGTTTCAATGCTTACTTTCTTTTGCGAGTGTTGCTCAAGAACTTGAATGATTTCATCCTCTAGTTGATCGAGTTTACTCAGCAAAACTTGATTGTTTATGTCACCAGCGGGGGAGGCCATCGTTTGGAAGGCTTTCACTCTCTCGTAGACTGCTTTCCCGTGAGGAAGGGCTGCAAAACACTGTTCTTGGAGCGCTTCATTGGCTTGCCAAATGCCCGAGTATAGCTCGTAATCATGTGTATATGGTGGAAGCTCTTCAGTATCTTCCCCTAATAATTCTCGCCAGTGCTTTTGCCACTGTTCTTCTTTTGCGTGTTTTACACGCGCGTATTGCTTAACCCAGCGGTTACGAAGTTTTACCCCAAAAATGGCAAGTCCCCATGGAGCGAGCAAATAAAAATAATAGTGAGAAGAGTTATCCCAAAAGTAACCGTAAACGTAAACACCAAAAGCAAGCACCCAAGTTCCAATAGTACAAGCAATAACCCCGGACATTATTGATGATTGGCGCTTTGTTTCTCTTAATGTATTACCTTCAGAACATAACCAAAAAATGCCGCCAAAAACAAAGGCAAACGTTGTCATGAAGTAGGCAATCCCCGCTCCCCAAAATCCCCAAAGTGACATGTATTATCCCTAGCCAAATATCTGCTTTATTCACTCATCAATGACTGGAGGAGTAAATGTGTTTGATTTGGCGGAGAATTTACCATTAATGCCAACCTTTTGATATGCACTCTATGACTTATTGGGTATGAGTCACAAATAAAAATAGATGGTATCAAGCATCAAAATTTAATTTAGAACCTTTGATTGTCGTGAACTCTATCTGGAAGAGTTAAGGGGGCGTTTAAGGGCAATTTTCCTCATAAAGTCGTTATTTAGAAAAAGGTAAATTAATGTTTTTATTGATAATTGTGAGTTTTTTTGGAGTGGGATTGCTCCCATTTAATTAGAGTAAAAGACCTATTTTTGGGAGCGGTTTCATAAATTTTATGATACTGATTTCACTGTTTGAGCTGTAAAGAATATAAACCCCCACTCAATGTATGTTAATAATCAATGAGTGTTGTTATGTCTCATATCCGTTTTTTCCCGCGCCATCGTTTGGCGCTTGCTTGTATGCTAGCGAGTGTGTCTGGCTTCTCTTTTGCACAAAATCAGTGTGCTGTTGCTGATTTACAACAATCGCGAGATCTGGCTACTGCCGTTTCTGGTGCTGAGTATGATTGCTACCACGCTTGGTTTTCAGCACCTTCAGAAACGCTGAATGATATCTATAGTGAAGCGAGCCTAAGCCGTATCCAAGTCGCGCTGGATCAAGAAATCGCTCGCTATCGTGGTGAAGCAGATCAAGCTCGTATTCTAGAGAACCTAGGCGAATTTATTCGAGCGGCCTACTACGTTCGCTACAACGCTGGTACTGGTACACCTGAGTTTTCGCAAGCGTTGAGTCAGCGTTTTGCTCAGTCGACGAACCTATTCCTAAACAACCCTCATGCTTTGGATCAAGGTCGTGAACAAGTTGGTGCAATGAAGAGCCTGACTTTGATGGTTGATAACGTTAAGCAGTTGCCGCTGACCATGGATAGCATGATGGCCGCGTTGATGCACTTTAATCGTGAAACCGCGCAGGACACGCAATGGGTCGATGGTTTAAACAACTTGTTCCGCTCTATGGCAGGCCATGCGGCGAACGATGCGTTCTACCGATACATGGCAAACAATACACACCATATTGATACGTTGGTGAAATTCGCATCTGATAATGCTTGGGCATTAGATACGGATGCAAGCTTTATCGTTTTCAATGCATTACGTGAAACTGGTCGTTTGCTCGCGAGCCCAGATCAGGAGACCAAACGCAAAGCATTGGCAGTAATGCAACAGGTGATGCAGCGTTATCCACTGGGTAGTGAGCATGACAAACTATGGCTTGCTGCCGTTGAAATGATGAGCTACTACGCACCAGAAGGCCTAAATGGTCTGAATATTGAGCAAGCCAAGCAAGATTTAGCTGCACGTGTAATGCCAAATCGTTTTGAATGTCAGGGACCTGCCATTATTCGCTCTGAAGATCTGACTGATGCTCAAGCAGCGAAAGCGTGTGAAGTGCTAGCGGCAAAAGAAGCCGACTTCCATCGAGTTGCGAATACGGGTAATCAACCTGTCGCTGATGATTTGAATGATCGTGTTGAAGTGGCGGTATTCGCGAGTAACGCTAGTTACGTTGATTACTCTTCATTCCTATTTGGTAATACAACGGACAACGGTGGTCAGTACCTAGAAGGTGACCCTTCAAAAGCGGACAATACTGCCCGTTTCGTCGCTTATCGCTACGCGAATGGTGAAGATCTCTCTATCTTGAACCTAGAACATGAATACACGCACTATTTAGATGCACGATTTAACCAATACGGTTCGTTCAGCGATAACTTGGCTCATGGTCATATTGTTTGGTGGCTAGAAGGTTTTGCTGAATATATGCATTACAAGCAAGGTTACCAAGCTGCGATTGAGCTGATTGCAGATGGTAAACTGAGCCTTTCCACTGTGTTTGATACCACGTACTCTCACGATACCAATCGTATCTATCGTTGGGGTTATCTAGCTGTTCGATTCATGTTAGAAAATCATCCACAAGACGTCGAAAGCTTGTTGGCATTGTCGCGCTCTGGCCAGTTCGAACAATGGGCACAGCAGGTGACGTCTTTAGGTCAACAATACGATGCTGAGTTTGAACGTTGGTTGGACACATTAAAAGTGGAACCTGAGCAACCTGGTACAGACCCAGAAGAACCAACAGAACCAACAAGCCCTGAAGCAAAAGTGACTGAATTGACGGCGAACCAAAGCCTTCAGCTCAGTGGCGAAGCATACAGCGAAAAACTGTTCTACGTTGATGTTCCAGCCAACACCGTTAACTTCAATGTATCTATTGAGGGTGCGGGTGATGCGGATCTTTACATGAGCTACAACAAAGTCGCGCATTACTATGATTTCGAAATGAGTCAATATGCTGATGGCAGCAATGAAGAGATTGTGTTTGAACCAGAGCAAGATGGTTACGTTAAAGCGGGTCGTTACTACATCAGCTTAACTGGACGTGATAGCTATGACTCAGTGAATCTTGTGGCTGCGTTAGAAGTGGAAGCGCAAACACCGCCAACCCAAGTGCAAGATGATTTAGCACCTGTGGTATTAGAGTCTGGTGAAGCCAAAATGCTTACCGTTCACAAGCAGCGTTATGCAGCAGTTTATGTGCCTGAAGGTGTTGAAGAGGTTCGTGTATGGCTAACGGCTCACTCTCAAACTGGTAATGTCGATCTATACGCGAGTAGGGAGCATTGGCCTACAGTAGAGCAGCACGAGTATGCGTCCAACTATGCAGGCAGCAATGAATACCTTGCGATTCCTATTACTGAAGCAGGGTACGTGCACTTCGCTCTTCAGGCTCCAGAGCAAGGCGATGACGTTGAAATGCTAGTGCACTTCAACTAAAAAAAATTCGATTAACTAAAGTCGAGATAAAACGTCGCTGATACAGCGACGTTTTTGTTTATATCGGACACGATTATAAACAAACAGCGGCGAATGCTAGTTAATCGGCTGATCTATCGAGTTATCAGTTGTCCTTTTTCTAAACGACTTTAAGTTTGTATTGCAATTTACCGAGTACATAAACTTTTTTAGCGACGCGTTCTGTGACCTAGCTTCTGATTTGTGCTTCCCAAATGGATACAATATATATGCACCCCGTGCAATAAAGTGAAAAGGGAAAGACATGAAAACGCTTATTTATGAAACGTTGATTAGCCTTGCTAACCAAGAACCAGAACAACATGCAAGAATCCGACAAAATCTCTATGAACAGTTGGATCTGCCGTTCGATAAGCAGCTGGCTTTGTATTCTTGTGCCCTTGGTCCTGCAAGTTCAGGCAAGTTGGAGAGCAGTCAAGGCATTAACAACGCGGTAGATTGCGCGGTTAAACTGCTTGAAACTCCTGAGCGCTAATTCACTCGTTGTTTTAATCACGGCCCGAACCCCAAGGGCCGTTTTTAATTGCGGTTAAATTGATTTCAACGTCGTTATTACTCTGCTCTTTCCGCTAGCACTTCTTTGAATGCAAACATGCCGTTTAATGCCGCGGGAAAACCTGCGTAGACGGACATCTGCAAAATGATCTCTTTAATCTCATCCTCGCTACATCCTACATTCAGCGCTGCATTTAAGTGCACTTTTAGTTGCGGCGCGCAATTCCCCATTGCCGTTAGCGCGGCGACGGTTGCGATTTCTCTCGATTTTAGGTCTAAGCCCGGGCGAGCATAAATATCGCCAAACGGATACTCAATGGTGTACTGAGCTAAATCAGGACAAATATCTTGTAAGCTTTCGATGACATTATGACCAGCGTCGCCATCAATTTGAGAGAGTAGTTCTAATCCTTTGTTAAAGCGTGATTGTTCCATTGGTATGTTCCTAGTGAATAAATGTAAACACACCTTAATCGTTAGAGTTAACTCTAAGTCAATGAACTTTTCCGTTTTTATACAAGGCAATTTTTTCTTCTAGAGCCGATAAGTGCTTTTTCTGCTGATCAATGTGGCGTTTGAGGTTTTCTTGGTGTTGTTCTAACAGAGCTTGACGTTGTGGTACAGATTGAGAGCCGACTTCCCTTAATTTGGCATACTCTAGAATCTCTTCAAGTGGCATTGCAGTTTCTTTTAAACGTTTAACAAAGCTTATCCAGTTTAGATCTTTCGAACTATACATTCGATGTCCACTCGCGTTTCTATGGACATGTTTAAGTAAACCGATTTTTTCATAGTATCGAAGAGTATGAGCAGATAGCCCGACGAGGTCAGAAAATTCTTTGATATTCATTATTATCCTCCAAGGTAGAGCATACCCCATAGAGATAAGCTAAGTTTCGCATTTTGAAGTCATTTCGGGACAGATACAAACAGAAATCTTTAGTCTTTTAACGCTAGGTATGGTGATTTACTGGATTTTTGAAACGCGCCAAACGTGATCCACCTGCCAGTTTCGTTTTATTAACAATTGATTACTCAACGGGTTGGCTTGGCTATTTTTATCCTTTGGGCCTATTTTAGGGCGTACGTAGGTCTTATATTTTATCTTTTTCAATTGAAATTTTTGTTAAATAAAACAATGACTTAGTGTTTTGTTGGGCTGTTTGGGGTGTATGTTGTGTGCCCGTTATTCACTCAGAACGATTTATCGCTGTGCAATGGATGAGTCGCTACGCCTTCGATTTCAGCCTTGAGTTAGTGCTAAAAGGGTGAGTGCCTCTGATGAATAGCTTTTATAATTTCGATTATTGAATTCACTCACAAAAAAATGCAAACAAGTAATCGTGAGTGGAAACGAGCAGGAGAACAACATGAGTGGCTCACAGGAAACACAATCATTCGGTGCAAACGTTATCTTACATGCGTTTGATTGGAAGTATGCTGACATTGCCCAACGAGCAAAAGAAATCCGCGAGCTTGGTTATGGCTCTGTGTTGGTTTCGCCACCAATGAAAAGCGCACACGATGAGCGCTGGTGGCAGCGTTATCAACCACAAGATTATCGTGTTATCGATAATGCCTTGGGTGATACCAAAGATTTTATTCATATGGTTCGTGAACTGGAGCAAGTTGGTGTGTGGGTTTATGCCGACGTAGTGTTTAACCATATGGCAAATGAGGCCCACCTTCGCAGAGACCTTCAGTACCCAAGACAAGAGGTCTTGGAGGAATACCAGAACGACAAACAGAAATATCAGTCGCTAGCGTTGTTTGGCGATCTATCTCAACCACTTTTTGATGAAGAGGACTTTGTTGAAGCATTCGGCATCAAAGACTGGAAAGATAAGTGGCAGGTTCAAAACGGACGTATCACAGGTGGGCCAACCGATCCTGGCTTGCCAACTCTTCGTGTTTGTGACCATGTCGTTGAGCAGCAGCGAGCGTACCTAAAGGCGCTGAAAGCTATTGGTGTGAAAGGTTTTCGTATTGACGCTGCGAAACACATGACGTTAGAGCATCTTAAGCGTGTTTGGACAGACGACATCACGCGGGATGTGCATATATTTGGTGAAATTATTACCGATGGCGGTGCGACGGAAGAAGAGTATCAGCTGTTTCTTGAGCCGTATCTACAGGAAACTCGCCTAGGTGCGTACGATTTCCCTTTGTTCTCAACCATGTTTAAGGCGTTTGCTAAAAAGGGCAGCTTCAAGTCTCTGATTGATCCCTATTGTTTTGGTCAGGCTCTGTCCCCCGGTCGTGCGATTACATTTGCTATCACACATGATATTCCTAACAATGATGTCTTTCTTGAGCTCATCATGGACGAGGAAAACGAATGGTTAGCTTATGCCTATATTCTAGGCCGAGATGGTGGTGTGCCGTTGATTTATACCGACTTAAACACTAGCGGTATTAAAGGTAAAAATGGTCAGCCAAGATGGCAGGGTGCATGGAGCGACCCGAGAATGGCAAAAATGATCCAGTTCCATAATATGACGCATGGCGAGCCGATGAGTGTTCTTGAAGGTAACGATGACATGCTCGTACTTAAGCGAGGTGACAAAGGTATTGTGGTGCTTAATAAATCACAGCGTCAACAGTCTTTGACACTAAAAATCGATGGTGATTGGGTTGATTTGATGACAGAACAAATCATTCCAAGTGACGGTAAGTTAATCGTACCATCTAAGTCGTCGATGTTACTCGTCGCGAACTAGAAGATGTACACACCGAGGTTAGCAATTTCGGTGTGTATGTTTATCATCGTCATTCACGTTCTGCTGAAATTCAATATAAACTCAAACTCTCTCGTTTTTGCTAGAAATTTATGAGCACTCGTTAACGCAACATTCTGCTTTTAAAAAAACAATTACGTCATCTAAGCACTGATATTCTGCAACACAAAAAAGGGTTCTACCCTCTCGGCGCTGGGTGAGAAGACCAGCTGAAGCAAGGCTCGAGATATGATGAGAGAGAGTGGATGCTGGAATGCCAAGCTTTTCTTGTACGCCGCCTACCGCGATACCTTTGTATCCCGCTTTGACGACTTCTTTGTAAATACTTAAACGAGTCGGATGCCCTAACTCTTTTAGTGCTTTAGCAACGGCTTCAAGCTCCATACTGACCTCTAAAGAATGACCACAGTAATTTTGTTTCGATAATAGGGAAAGTCTCAGTAAATGCCAACTATTACGATCTCAGAACAATTTAAATCAGATGAGATTCATACTGGCTCATGCCTTCATGACAACAGTTGTCTGTTCTAATGAGACAGATCAATCTTCATTATTATTTCACGCCACGTTCAAAATCCCTCGTCTACACTCAATGTTGAGTTGTCAGTTGGCAGACCAAGGAGGCGGCCATGATTGCGGTTCATAGAGATTATTGTTTGTCTAACAGTTCGGAGTTACATGCCCACGTTAAAGTCAATCCTGTCGGTAAATTAGAAGTTGAGATTGTTGAACTTCAAGAGCGCCACACCACAGAGTTTGATGATTTGTCTTTTGAGAGTCGTGGGTGTGAAACTCGAATCTGTGGTAAAGAAGACACAACTCCGTGGCAGTTCAATCTTGCAGTTACTGATGCGTTAGAGCTTTCTCATTTAGTGGAAGAAGCAAACGAAGAGTATGAGATTTTAATGAATGATCTTATGTAATATCGAGAAGATCATTTTATCCTGCACGGCGTGTGGCTCTGTACTGAAAAAATAAAAACCTCCCAAGCGGGAGGTTTTTAATATGGAGTGCGTTATCGTTGGATAGGCTCTTCTCTTGGTGGTGTTAGCTCTTGGACGTTATCTTCATTAAAGTCATCGGCGTAACCTTTAGGTGGCGGTGTCCAACCACGTTCTGACCGCGATAGTTTGTCATGACGATCTTTTTGCATCTCTTCCGCCATTTTCTCCTCTAACTGAATAAACAGTTGTCGGAAATTGTTGTCATAGCGTTCACCTTCAGAATCATCTTCCCAAGCTTTGTAGAGTATTTCTGACTTACGTGCTTCAACACGCTTATATGTCGCCTTCTGCTGTTCAACAAAGAAGGGGTGAATGCCAAGGGCTTTCATTGTGTGACCGCCCATCTCCAATGCAGAATGGTAGGTCTCTGATTCAATAATATCAGCCCCCGCTTGACGCAAAAGATAGCCATGTCCACGGTCAAAGGCACGTGCAATCACTGTTACTTTTGGGTACGTGTGCTTAACGTACTTCACCAGTTCTACACTCGATTCTTGGTTATCAATCGCCACAACCAACGCAGCGGCGTGCTCAATGCCGGCTGTATGTAGCATATCTGGTCGAGTCGCGTCGCCAAAATAGGCGCGAGTGCCAATCTGGCGCATGTTATCGACTTGGTCAGATTGATGGTCAAGTACCACGGTAGTCACGCCGTTTGATACCAACAGGCGATTCACTATTTGTCCAAAGCGGCCGATGCCGGCGATGATCACCGTGCCTGTTTCCTCAATCGTATCGCTTTCGCGTTCATTTGACTGGCTTTCAAAGCGCGGCAGAATCACTCTATCAAACAGAATAAACAAACCTGGTGTCAGGAACATCGAAATCGCAACCACTAACGCAAGAGTTTGTGAAAGTTCAAATGGGATGACGTGGTTTTGCACTGAAAAGCTTAGAAGCACAAAGCCGAATTCACCTGCTTGAGCCAAGCTTAGGGTAAACAGCCAGCGGTTGCTGCCTTTCACCCTAAATATCAGTGCAAGAATAAACAGCACCAAGGCTTTCAAAACCATCACGCCAATGGTCAATGCCATGACCAACCAGAAATCACCAAAAAGGACCGAGAAGTTGATCCCTGCGCCAACGGTAATAAAGAACAGACCTAACAATAAGCCTTTAAATGGTTCGATGTTGGATTCTAACTCGTGGCGGAATTCACTGTTCGCCAATACAACGCCAGCCAAGAAGGTTCCTAAGGCAGGAGATAAGCCCACTAAGCTCATCAGCGCAGCGATACCAATGACCAGCATGAGTGCAGTTGCGGTAAAGATTTCTCGCAAACCAGAGCTAGCCACATAATTGAGCAGAGGTCGACTTAAAAAGTGTCCACCAACGACGACGATTGCAATCGATGCTGTGATTACGATGCCGTATGCCCAGCCGGGCAACCCCGCAACGAGGCTTAATTCTTCATGGTGCGCTGCGGCTGTTTGAGCCGCGGACTGTGCCTGTTCAATTAATTCAGGTAAGGCCAATAGAGGAATGAACGCCAACATTGGTATCACTGCAATATCTTGAAAAAGCAACACGGAGAAAGCGTTTTGTCCACCTTCCGTCTTCGTTAATCCTTTTTCGCTAAAAGTTTGCAAAACAATCGCAGTAGAAGAGAGGGCGAAGATCAAACCTATGGCTAAGGCTATGGTCCAAGGCTGGTCAAAGTACAAGGCAATACCCATAATCGCCGCGACGGTACCACCGACTTGCAGACCTCCTAAACCCATTAAGCGATTGCGCATCGCCCACAACATTTTGGGTTCGAGCTCTAAACCAACGAGAAACAGCATCATCACCACGCCAAACTCGGCAAAGTGCTGGATTGTTGTTGTTTCTTCACCGACTAAACCGATAATTGGGCCAATGACCACACCTGCGATGAGATAGCCTAAAACGGACCCAAGTCCCAAACGCTTAGCAAGTGGGACTGCAATTACAGCAGCAATCAAATATACGAAGGCTTGTAAGAATATCCCTGTCATGAAGCCTCCTTAATGAGCTCTGGCAATGCGCTGTTAAGCTTGATTAATGACGCCGCAGCTTCAACATCCAACCTATCTTCGACTAAAGCTGTTAGCAGGCTCTTGTACCGCTCAACATGACGAGGGATTCGCCCTTCTTCATCTGCTGTACGTGCGCCAAACATCGCGAGAGGGGCAATGTAGTTCATGCCTGTCAGTGCGGACATTTGTTCAATAGGCGCAAGCAGTTGACGAATCGTAAAGTGGTTGTAGCCTTCTGCCTTATAAGCTTCTTCTTTGCCCCCTGCAGACAGCACACAAAGCATGGTCTTACCTTGCAGTGCTGTGCCATCTGTACCGTAAGCAAAGCCATATTCCAAAACCAGATCTTGCCACTCTTTTAAAATCGCAGGCGTTGAATACCAATATAGTGGGAATTGGAAAATCACCACGTCATGCTTACGTAAGCGTTGCTGCTCACGGTCGATATTAATATCGAAACGAGGGTATTCGCCATAGAGATCAACACATGTCACGCCTTCAATTTTTTGAGCTTCTTTGAAAAGTGGAGTATTCACTTCTGAACGATGCTGGGAAGGATGAGCAAAGAGAATGAGTACTTTTTTATTTGCCATAGGGATCCTTGCTATCTAAATAACCATGCCCAGTAGGAGCGCGGGTTGGTTAGAAAATGTAACTCATAAATGATCGCCAAGCTAGTTTGGAAAACTGTTTAAGCTGTTTCAATATCAATAAAAAACCACCAAATAAATTGGTGGTTTTGGGAAGCGTTACGTTTTACTAATCATGAATAGGGACGACTAGAATATCCACCGGTGACTTGTTAATTAAGTGTCTGGAGTAAGAAATAATCTTGCTCCAGAAATCTTGGTGGTGACCACAAATCAGAAGATCCACTTCTTGCTCTTTAATGGTAACCTCTAATTTATCAGCCAAGTCGCCAGTACCTACGAAGAAATGTTTAAGTGGGTAATCCATGTAATCACTAAATGTTTTTAAACATTCCATTGAATGCTCATTCAACGGCCTTTGATCCGGGTTTTCTTTGATGTCTACAAGCTCACGATAGATTTCTCCGTGCGTACCATCAATATGAATAAAGGATATATCGGAGTCGAGATAGTTTGCCATTGATACCGCTCTGTCGATAAGCACGGTGCTTTCATCTGACAGTTCGAGTGCAACAAGGATATGTTTGTATTTCATAACCACGCCCTTATGTGGATTATCTTTACTCTAAGCATAGTATGGCTTGGATAAAAATTGTGTTGCTAAGATCTCGAAATTGTTCAAAGACTTGTTAAAAAGTTAATGTGATATAACAACTTACTGTGAAACTTTCTTTTTGTTCACATTTGGTTAGAAAGCTTGCTTTTTGAACAAAAAAGCGGCTACACTCTGCGCATCATTTCTCTAGGAGATTACGCCAACATGAAGAACTAAACCTGTCATCCATATTTTTACTTATTTTTTGGATCTGCAGGGTTAGTAGGCGTAGCTCACTTTCCGATATTTCTTTGCAACAAGACGACTTTTTGATTTGACGTATATCGTCGAACTTTACATAGAGCTTAATGCGTTTGTGCACGCGTTTTGTTGCAATTTCAAATCATAGCTACGGCTGTTGTCCCTGTCATACAGGAGGCAAATTATGCCGGTTTTACAAGCTTTTAATGTTAGCCATCAGTTTGATAATGGCGATACGCTATTCCAGTCTATTTCTTGTTCCATGACTAAACGACGTGTTGGTTTGGTTGGGCGCAATGGCATCGGCAAGTCGCTTTTGGCTTCCATTTTAGCGGGAGAAATTCAGCCTGCCAGCGGTGTTGTGACTGCTCCCTCTTCTTTCATGATGTATCGCCAGCAGCCGTCTGATCTGCTTTCAGGTCAGCAATCGATCGCCCAATTTCTGGGAACAGACTCGGCCTTACATGCTTTGAAGCAGATTGAACAAGGTGATGTTTCTGAGCATTGGTTCGAACTGGTTGGCGAACAGTGGGATATTGAACAGAAACTCAAACAGCAGCTTGCTGCGATGGGCTTGCCGCAAGACCCTGATTTCTCTTGTGCTCGGCTCAGTGGTGGTCAGTTGGCGCGTTTGCAGTTATGGCAGTTATTTGAAAACGAAACGGATCTTTTGATTCTCGACGAACCATCCAATCACCTCGATACCGAGGCGAAACAATGGTTGATAGAGTCTATGACGCATTTCAGCGGCGCGATTTTACTCATCAGTCACGATCGTGAGCTGCTGCGAGAGATGGAGGAAATTTGGGAGCTATCGGGCCTAGGTTTACAGGCTTTTGGTGGAAATTACGATGTGTACGCCGAGAAAAAACGCACTGAACTGCAAGCGGTTGAGAGGCAGTTAGCGCAAGTCGATAAACAGAAAAAACGGTTAGCCGAGCAAGCCCAGAAAAATCGCGAAAAAGCAGACCAACGCGCCGCGCAAGGGAACAAACTGCGCAAAGACGGCAGTCAGCCCAAAATTTTGCTTGATGGAAAAAAGGATAGCGCGACCGCCAGCGCTTCAAATCGCAATAAGAATGAGCAACTCAGACAAGCGCATTTACAAGCCAAAGAACAGGCGTTGCAATCGCGACATGAGCAACTCAAGGCGCAAAAGCTTTATCTTACAGATAATCCGAACCGTTCGCGAAAAGTGTTGTCGATACAAGAAGGTATATTACCTTTTGGGAATTCTACGCCTATCACGTTGCAGATTTTTGCGAACGACAAAGTCCATCTCAAAGGGAGAAATGGCTGCGGAAAATCAACCTTGTTAAAGACGTTGCTTGGCGAGTTATCGTTGCAGAGTGGTGAGTTGCAAGTGAATACGCCTTTGTACTATCTCGACCAACATTTTGGTGCAGTGAATCCAAATCTTTCGTTACTTGAGAACGTAATGGAGAGCTGCCAAGAGATGACGGAAAGTGAAGCGAGGACCTTATTGGCCGGGATCGGTTTTCGTCGAGATGCTGTGTTTCGATTGGGGCGCCTACTGAGCGGTGGCGAGAAGATGAAGCTCGCGATGCTGATAGTCAGCAACCAAAATTCTCAGCCTTTGCTGCTGCTTGATGAACCAGATAACCATCTCGACCTCGAGTCAAAAATAATGCTTAGTCAGGCGTTAAATGTATACAAAGGTGGATTTGTTCTGATTAGTCACGACCAAGATTTCGCTTCTGAGTCTGGGGTTTTGCGCCAAATCGAGCTGACTTAGACGAAAGAGAGTAAACGCCATCGTGGCTCTTCAGTATTGTTCCCAAGTTCTACACTTCCACTTACTAGTTTGTAGAACTGGAAGGAAATGAGGGAGTTAGGATGGCTTTCACAACTCGTTTAATGAAATTAGATTCATTTTGTCGATATATAGTAGAGTTCTGATGTATTGCACAAAAAGACAACAGAAAAATAAAAAGGAATTTCATGAAAAAGAACACCCTAGCACTCACAACGGCTCTCGCACTCGGAAGTGTGTTGTCGGTGGCGTATGCAAATGAAGCGGCGCAATCGTCGGTTGAACAGGTAACCCCGAAAACCATCACGTATCCAACCACACAAAAAGTGGATGTTGTCGATGACTACTTTGGTACAAAAGTGAGTGATCCTTATCGCTGGTTGGAAGACGATCTCAGCCCAGAAACCGCAGAATGGGTTAAGGCACAAAATGCAGTGACGTTTGATTATCTGGCGAAAATCCCTTACCGCGAGCAGATTGAAGAGCGCATTACTAAGCTCATGGATTACGAAAAACAAAGCCAGCCGTTCAAAGAGGGTAAGTTCACTTACTTCTACAAAAATGACGGGTTACAAAACCAAGACGTGCTTTATCGGCAGCTAGGTGATGGTGAAGCAGAAATTTTCCTCGATCCAAATACTTTTAGTGAAGATGGCACCACATCGTTAGCGGGAGTGAGCTTTTCACGAGATGGATCTTTGGTTGCATACAGCATTTCGGAAGGCGGTAGCGATTGGCGCAAAGTCATTGTGTTAGACACAGAAACCAAAAAGCCCGTCGGTGAAACGCTGGTGGATATTAAGTTCAGTGGCATCAGTTGGCTCGGCAATCAAGGCTTCTATTACTCAAGTTATGACAAGCCAAAAGGGAGTGAACTTTCCGCGAAGACAGACCAACACAAGCTCTACTTTCATAAACTAGGGACGAAACAAAGTGAAGACCAATTAATTTTCGGTGGTGTAAAGGACGAAAAGTATCGCTACGTTGGGGGTTACACGTCGGAAGATGAACGCTACTTGTTTATCTCAGCCAGCGTATCGACGTCGGGCAACAAACTGTTCTTCAAAGACCTGAGTAAGCCAAATAGCCCGCTGAAAACCATTTTAGATAACACCAGTTCTGATACTTGGGTGATAGACAACCAAGGCACGAAACTGTACTTGGTTACGAACCTTAATGCACCGAACAAACGCGTCGTGACGGTGGATGCAAGTCAGCCGCAGCCCAAAAACTGGAAAGATTTGATTCCTGAAACAAAGAACGTGTTACGTGTTTCTACCGCGGGTGGCAATTTGTTTGCGAGCTATATTGTTGATGCGATCTCGATGGTGAAGCAATACGACATGAACGGCAAACTCATCCGAGAAATCAAATTGCCTGATATTGGCAGCGCATACGGTTTCTCGGGTAAAAAAGATGAAACCGAAGTCTACTATTCTTTCACCAACTACAAGATGCCAAGCACTACCTATCGTCTGAACATCAAAGATGGTGATAGCGAGGTGTACTACAAATCTAAAGCGCCATTTGATCCCGCTTTGTATGACTCTCGCCAGGTGTTTTACACCTCAAAAGACGGAACAAAAGTGCCGATGATCATCACCTATAAAAAAGGGACACCGATGGACGGCAGTGCACCAACCATCCTATATGGTTATGGCGGTTTCAACATTAGCCTCACGCCATCTTTTAGCCCGACACGTGCGGCTTGGTTAGAGCTTGGTGGTGTTTACGCGGTAGCGAACATTCGTGGTGGTGGGGAATATGGCAAAGAGTGGCACAACGCTGGCATTCAAATGCAAAAGCAAAATGTGTTTGATGACTTTATTGCTGCGGCTGAATTCCTAATTGATGAAAAGGTAACGTCATCAAACAAGTTAGCCATTAACGGTGGATCGAATGGTGGCTTGTTAGTGGGGGCCGTTATGACGCAACGTCCAGAGCTGTTTAAAGTGGCGCTGCCAGCAGTCGGCGTACTGGATATGCTGCGTTACCATACTTTTACCGCAGGTGCTGGTTGGGCGTATGACTACGGCACGGCAGAGCAAAGTAAAGAGATGTTCCAATATCTGAAAGATTATTCGCCAGTGCACAATGTAAAGGCGGGGGTGGAATACCCAGCAACATTGATTACAACCGGTGATCATGATGACCGTGTTGTTCCTGCTCACTCATACAAATTTGCTGCTGAGTTGCAATCGAAGCAAGCGGGTTCAAATCCGACCTTAATTCGCATCGAAACCAATGCAGGACATGGTGCAGGCACACCAACGCGTAAAATAATTGAGACAAATGCAGATATTTATAGTTTTGCACTGTTCAATATGGGAATAGAGAAACTGCAATAGTGCGAATTGTTTGCGTTTTAGTTATCGAAATGCATCGGCGCTTTATCGCTCGATAATAAAAAGGGAATCACAGAGAGTGATTCCCTTTTTATTTATTATAGGGCTACTATTCTAATCTGATGCGAGGCTAATCAAACTAAGGTTTTTTAAATTATTATAATGTTCTAATTAATCTGAAGAGTGTTGTACGATCGAAATGAAACATTGATCGCGATCACCTAAATCCATTGCACTCTCTATTTATATGGTAAGATTAATTAATCATTCGTTCTAATGATAATTGAATTTTAATAAGTTTTAATATTTCCTTCTTCGTTAGTATTACCAAATTTCAAGTTATATAAGATATAAGTAGCGGTGATTGAACTTTTACGATGCTTTATTTTATTTTAATTAAAACGTCGAATGTTTCGTCATTATTGAATTTGCTTTGATAATTTATGTTATCCAAAGCGAGTTGTGTTGCTTGCTATTTATGATGACCTCATGACGTGAATAATTTTATAATCATTAAAATGGATACAGTTTTATGAATTTAGTGAAACCGTCTGTTGCCATTATGGTTGCAGCCCTACAACTCGCGTCTTCTGCCTATGCGCAGACAAACAATAACGAAGAACTACAAGATATGTCTGACCCACTTGCGGTATACACCCAAGCTGGCTTTGGTATTACTGATAAAGGCGCGAACATCAAAATCGGTCAAACTTACCAATCTAGCCAGCCTGGTACCATGGCGATGAACATCATTGAAATGAAAGGCATTGGTGGTGAGCTATTTGGCATTCGCGACAATGACGATCCAATATATGCCAACGTTGATGACAGCATTGACTCTTTCCGACTACGTAATTTCCAAGTAGAAGTCGCAAAAGGTCTAGGCCGTCAATTAGATGTAAACTACGACGTTGATAACGATAAATTAGATGCATCTTATAGCTTTATTCAAGGTCTACCTAAGTTTGGTATGTTGCAGCTATTTCCTTTAGCTGGTGCGGGTGTCACTATTGCTAATGATTTTAGTGGTGATGACAAAGGTTATGAAATTCCAGGTACTTTCACTGTTGTGGGTATGTACTCAAAAATTGAATTAACCGATAAAATCTGGATTAACTACAACCCAATGTATATGCATACGTTGTCAGGGTCTAGTCAATATAAAGATACTTATTATGCAGGTGAAGATAATATCTTGGCTCATGAGTTTGCGTTGTCTTATCAAATTAATCCTCGCGCAAATATTCGTTACTTTGCAAACTGGAATGATCACGTTAATTTCGGTGATGGTGATCACCGTATCGAATTTAACTACCAATTCTAACTCCCTCGTTTATTTCCAGAATAGAAAGTGTGTTTATCCATATATTTAAATATTTAGGCTAGGGCACTTTCTAAATAAAGTAGGTTTATCATGAAAGCCAAATATAAATTTGCGTTGGTATCTATTGCTATATCTTCTGCATTACTATCAGGATGCAAAACTGGCGATATCGCAACGAAAACTGCCCAAGCACCCTCTGTTGAAACCGTTACCCTAACCGAAACAAAAATCACTCCTTATCATACTTTTATCGGTCGAACTGAAGCGGTAAATGACGTTGATATTATGCCTCGAGTCGGTGGCGAATTAACCGCGATTCATTTTAAAGATGGCGATATGGTCGAAAAAGGCCAATTGCTGTTTGAAATCGACGACCGTCCTTACAAAGCGGCACTGGCGTATGCAAAAGCGTCGTTGCAAAAAGCAAAAGCACAACTCGTTCAAACTACGCGTGATGCAGAACGTGTGAAGAAACTCATCAGAGATAAAAGCATCAGTGAGCAGCAATACGATGACGCCATTGCCGCGCACGCCGCAGCGATTGCTTCGGTAGAAGAGGCGAAAGCGACGCTGGTTTCAGCAAGGCTCGATCTTGAATTTAGCTCTGTGCGTGCTCCTTTCTCTGGCCGCGTGGGTTTCAGCAACTTCCGAGTGGGTGACCGTATTTCGAAAATTCAACTCGTTCCTCTTGTTTCGATCACTCAAATCGACCCAATTCGCTTTGGCTTTGATGTGGATGAGAAGCTCTACCGCCGCGTAAGAAGTGCGATTGATGTGGCTCATCGTAACGATGACAAACTGGATGTTGATTTAACACTGACGCTTTCAGACGGTTCATTGTATCCGCTTGATGGCAAGATCTACGCCGTTGGCAATAAGATCGATTTAGAAACAGGCTCAATTCGAGCAGAAGCACAATTCGATAATCCAACTTACGCGCTTATGCCGGGTGAATATGGCAACTTGACCATCAAGCTGCGCAACAAAACCATTGATGGTTTGCTTATCCCATCGGCGGCTGTTCAACAAGACCAAGCGGGTGACTACGTCATGGTGGTTGGTGATGATCACGTGGTGTCTCGTCGTAACGTTGAACTCGGTCAGACCTACGGTGTGAAACGTGCTGTGCTGACTGGTTTGGCGGCTAACGAAAAAGTCATCGTCAATGGTCTACAAAAAGTGCGTCCGGGTGCAACGGTGAAAGACGTTGAGCTACAGAGTGAACAAGGCTGAGTGAGTACTGATGTTAAGTAAATTTTTCATTCACCGGCCGAAGTTTGCTTTGGTGATCTCACTGGCGATGACATTGATGGGTATGATCGCCCTGAAAGTCTTGCCAATTTCTGAGTATCCTCAAATCTCTCCAACGGTAATTACGGTGAGCACCATGTATCCGGGTGCAAACGCGGACGTGGTTAAAAAGACCGTAGCACAACCGATAGAAGCCAAAGTTAACGGCGTTGAAGACATGATTTACATGTCTTCTGTGATTGGTAACGATGGCTCATACACATTGCGTATTTACTTCCGAGTGGGCGCAGATGGCGATATGGCGCAGGTTCGTGTGAACAATTTGGTGGCACAGGCGACGTCGTCTCTACCACAAGAAGTAAACCAAATCGGTGTGACGGTTAAGAAGAAATCTTCCGACATGCTGGGCGTTATCACACTGCGTTCCCCGAAACAGTCTTACGACAGTATCTACCTTTCTAACTACGCGGATCTCAATATCGTTGAGCGTCTAAAACGTATCGAAGGTATGAGTGACATTACGCTGCTGGGTAAGAAAGACTACTCAATGCGTATTTGGTTGAACCCAAATAAACTGGCTACCTTGAAGCTTTCTGCTAGCGATGTTATTGGCGCAATTAAAACGCAAAACATCCAAGTGGCGGCGGGTAAGATCGGTGGTATGCCAGCTCCGGGTGACCAGCAATATCAATATGTTTTGCAAACCAAAGGCCGCCTCACTTCTGCGGAAGAGTTCGAGAACATCATCATTCGTGCGAGCAAGAAAGGTTCTTTGATTCGCTTGAAAGATGTGGCTCGTGTGGAAGTTGGTGCACAAGGTTACGAAGCTGATGGTCGTATGAATAACGAACCAGCCGCCGTTCTGGCCTTGTACCAGTTAACGACCGCGAACGCGCTAGACGTGATGGAACGCGTGAAAGAGGCCATGACAGAGTACGAGAAATCGTTTCCTGGTGATTTGGTCTACGATATCGCGTATGACTCTACCGAATACGTAGAGACATCGATTGATGAAGTGTACGAGACGCTGGTGATTGCAGTACTTCTTGTCACCTTCGTTGTGTACGTTTTCTTGCAGAACTGGCGAGCGACCATCATTCCAACCTTAGCGATTCCGGTTTCCATCATTGCGACGTTCGCAATCATGGGCGTGATGGGCATGACCATTAACACGATCTCGTTGTTTGGCTTGATCCTCGCCATCGGTATCGTGGTGGACGATGCGATCATCGTGGTAGAGAACGTGGAGCGGGTTATCCATGAAGAGCATTTAGACCCGATTCCGGCCACGATCCAAGCTATGAAAGAAGTGACGGGGCCAGTATTGGCAACAACGCTTATTTTGTTGGCGGTATTTGTACCGGTTGCGCTATTGCCGGGTATTTCTGGTCGAATGTTCAACCAGTTCGCGGTCACCATCTGTGTGTCGGTGCTGATCTCTGCGATCAACGCATTAACGTTAACGCCAGCGCTTTGTGCGTTGATGTTGAAATCTACTCACTCACAACCTATTGCGCCTTTGCGTGCGTTTAACCGCGGTTTTGAAGCAATAACGCGTAAATACCAAGGTTTAGTTGGATTCTTGAGCCGTCGTATTGTGCTGAGTATCGGTGTGTATGGCGCGCTTATTGCGGTGCTGGCATTTGCGTTCATGACCGTACCTTCTTCTTTCGTACCGAACGAAGATAAAGGCGTGTTCATGGTCGAAATGCGTTTGCCAGACGCAGCAGCATTGCAGCGTACTGCACCATTAATGAAGAAGTACGTTGATGAACTAAAACAGATGGAAGGTGTGGAGAACGTGGTTTCGGTTGCGGGCTTCTCGGTAATTAACATGGCGTCGATTCCAAACTCGGGCATGTTGATCATCAAACTGGATAACTGGAGCAAACGTAAAGACCCTGAGCTACACCAACGCGCATTGATGAATAAAGTTAACCAAATGCTGAACTCAACGCCAGATGCCGCTTCGTTCGTTTTCGCGACGCCGGCAATCAAAGGTATGGGTGCGGTAGATGGTTTCAACCTTGTGCTGCAAGACAACTTGGGCCGTTCTCCACAAGAGTTGGCAAAAACAACCGCTGATTTTGTTGCCCAAATCAACCAACTGCCTGAAGTGGCGCGTGCGTTCTCGATTTTCCGTGCGAATATTCCGCAACGTTACATCGATATTGATCGCGATAAAGCGATTTCGATGGGCGTACCGTTGAATGAAATCTTCAGCACACTGCAAGCACAGTTGGGCAGCGCCTACATTTCTGACTTCAACTTGTTTGGTCGTTCGTACCAAGTGAAAGTGCAAGCAGAAGAGCAATACCGTGACAATATCGACGACATCAACCATCTGTTTGTTCGCTCAAGCTCTGGAAAAATGGTGTCACTGGCAACGCTAGTGAAAGTGAAGCCGATCTTCGGCCCTGATACTTTGTCGAACTACAACATGTTCAGTTCTGCAACCGTGAACGGTGCGCCAGCGCCAGGCTACAGCTCGGGTGATGTTGTAAAAGCCATTGAAAAACTGGCTGCAGAATCTTTGCCAAGTGGTTACTCGTACGAGTGGTCCGGCATGACTTACCAAGAGATGAAAGCAGGCAACATGGCACCAATCGCGTTCGCATTGTCTTTGCTGTTCACCTACTTGTTCTTGGTGGCTCAGTACGAAAGTTGGACCATTCCTGCTGCGGTAATGATGGCGGTTCCAGTCGCGATTCTCGGCGCAATGGGCACGCTACTGCTGGTGGGACAACCGTTCGACTTGTACGTGCAGATTGGTGTGGTCATCTTGATCGGTATGTCCGCCAAAGTGGCGATTCTTATCGTGGAATTTGCCAAAGTTCTGCGAGAAGAAAAGGGTTTATCCATCATTGATTCTGCCAAAGAAGCTGCTCGAATCCGTTTCCGTGCAGTACAGATGACCGCATTCGCCTTCATCTGGGGGGTATTCCCGTTGGTGATTGCATCGGGTGCCGGTGCGGCATCTCGTCACTCACTGGGCTTTGCAG
Source organism: Vibrio sp. YT-19(2023) (assembly GCF_033337395.1). Classification (NCBI taxonomy): domain Bacteria; kingdom Pseudomonadati; phylum Pseudomonadota; class Gammaproteobacteria; order Vibrionales; family Vibrionaceae; genus Vibrio; species Vibrio sp. YT-19(2023). Next base: position 85,728 of record NZ_JAWOQN010000013.1, read on the forward strand.
TATTCGGCGGCATGATTCTCTCTACGTTTGTAGGCACGTTACTGACGCCAGTGTTCTTCGTGATGATGCAATCTCTGCGCGAGAAGTTTAAGCGAAAGAAACCCACTGAACTTGAGGTGAGCGAGCAATAACGCTGATTTCAACTGACTGACTCCACAACACCCCCACGCTGTGTGCGATTGGCCAATGCCTTTCATTGATATACAACCACCGTCGCAGCGTGGGTTCCCCTAACAATAATAGGTTTTAGCATGAAAAATCTTTCAAAAATCGTCGTAGCGAGCTCTCTACTGACGTGTGCTGCTGCGCAAGCGGGTGGGTTATACCTTTACGAAACTACAGCATCGGATATTGGTTTGGCATCCGCTGGTATGGCGGCTCGTGCGCAAGATGCCTCAGTAATGGCAGCAAACCCGGCTGGTCTGGCGAATGTTTCTGGTAAATCTTTCTCTGGTAACCTGATTGGCCTTTACGGTGACGCGCAATTGGACACGATGACTGGCGATGCGGGCAACGTGATTGGTTTTGTTCCTATGGCGTCGGCATTTTACAGCCAACAAGTGAACGACAAATGGACGCTGGGTATTGGTCTGTATGGCAACTACGGCCTTGGCCTCGAGTACGAAGGTCTTTTGGATAATCATTTAGATATTCCTACAGCAACGACGCAAGCCTTAACCATTCAACCTTCCGCTTCTTACCGCATCAATGATCACTGGTCTGTGGGTGCGGCGCTTGGCATTCAGTACGGTATGTATGAAGTAGAAACGAAGGGAGCCTTGAACTTCAATGACGAAGACCAAGACACACAGGTTAACGGCCGAGTAGGTGTGCTTTATGAGGCAACACCAGGTACGCGTCTCGGGTTGTCTTACTCTTCTGAAACCGAATTTGAATTCGACAATAGTAACTCCATTGCTCCACAACAACTGATCTTCAGTGCTTACCATGAAGTGAATGATGACCTAGCGGTGATGTGGAACGTGAACTGGCAAGACTGGAGCGAATACACAACCACGCTGAACGTAGAGACACAAGACACTTACCAAATCGCATTGGGTACTCAGTACAAACTGAATGAAAAAATGATGTGGAATGCAGGTTTTTCATTCGATACTAGCATGTATGAAAGTCAATCAAACGGTGACATTACCGTTCCTACTGGCAAGGCGTACCGCATTGGTACAGGCATTGATTACAAATTGGATTCAGAAAACTCAATTGGTTTCGCGTTTGAAGCGATCTTGATGGAATCGTCAGAAACGCCACGCTTCCAAGCGGGCTTTGATGAGCCTGCGCTGTACTTCATGAGCATGGGCTACAACTGGAAAAACTAACAGCTGCGTATGAGTATTCTGCTCAATAGTGCAGTCGTCGTATTCATTACTTATATGAATGCTACACTTTACCTAGGTAATACGGTCTGTGTTGCTCTCTAGTGGTGGACGAGAAATTTTACTAGGAAAAGCATGAATAGTCTGCGTATCAAAGGAAGATAAATGAATAACAAAACAACGTTGTTAATGTGTGCTTCGGTACTTATAAGTTCATTAGCCCATGGTGCAGAACAAACAGTAAAACAAAACAAAAATAAGTTAGCGGACGATCCAACAAAGGTAATTACGAAGGTCGGAGTTTCATATTCAGATAACTACGACGTTGAAGATGGTAACTTATCGTTTTCTGGCTCCATTGCTCTAGATGAAGCACGAAAAATTAACTTTCGCCTTAATGATGACGCGAGCGAGTGGCGCATTGGTGGCTCGTGGTTGTTTCCGGTCGGTATCGTGAATTTCAACTTTGGTAAAAATGAATACGTGAACGGCGCGGATCAAACCAACTACAGCGTTGGTACCTTTATGCCACTTAGTTACTTTGGTATTGAGCCTGCTGGTTTTCAAATATTTCCTATGGCAGGTTACACGTACAATGACGGTAATACGCCTGTTTGCGATGGGGTCAGTGAGTGCGCCGATATTAATTTCTCTGGTGATGTTAGCCCAGAGAACGGCTTTGGCATGATGAACACAACAAATAGTAGTGGTTATCTTGGAGCTTTCACCTTAAAACCATTGTCTGAAAGTTTGACTCTCATGGGGTTTGCTGCAGGATCTTATGGCTCGAAAAATGATGAGGATGAAAACTATAAGGGCTTTTTTGGAGGGATAGGACTAGGTTACCTATATCAAAAAAGACATTCTTTTAATCTAATGACATTTATGATGGATAATAATACGTACTTAGATGAGCCAGATGAAAGGATACTTTTATCATATACTTATCAATTTGAATAAATAAAAACGCAGCTCAAATAGCTGCGTTTTTACTTTGATAGAATGAACTAGTGAATTGAGTTGTTTTCTTCGATCTTTTTCTGGTACTGGTGTTTTAATATATACATGCGCTTAACATCGCTGTAAGCGCCGTTAATAAAGTATTCTTCTACAAGGTGACCTTCTTCAATAAAGCCGCATTTTTTGTATAAGTGAATAGCGACCTCGTTATCCACTGCGACTAATAAGTAGATTTTACGTAGATTAAGAATTGAGAATGAGTAATCTAACGCACGATTAATCATCTCTGTCGCATAACCTCGGCCTTGATGCTCTGGGGCGATGATTATCTGAAATTCCGCGCTGCGGTGAATGTAGTTAATCTCGATTAGCTCAACTAAGCCAATTACGATGCCGTCTTCATCTTCGACGACAAAACGTCTTTCAGCGTCATCATGTATATGTTTTCGATAAAGTTCTTCGAGCTCGTCATAAGACTCGTAAGGTTCTTCGAACCAGTAGGCCATGATATTTCGGTTGTTATTCAGTTCATGAATAAAGCGCAAATCAGAACGCTCTAATGCACGCATTTTTAGGCCTTTCTTCATCATTTTTCTCCAATGAGGGCGGAGAATACCTCCGCACTTGATGCTAGAAAATATTACCGTATTTCACAAGAATAGCGCATCTTTTTTTGGAAAATATCCTGTGATTTTCAATGTGGAAACTTAGAGTTCACGACAAATATAAATTAATCTTTACGATAAAAAACTCGATTAGGTGCTTTGCCTAATATCGTATTAAATACCGCGCAACGACTTAGTGTCTTAATCTAAACAAACAAGGTATTCAATATGTTTTCAATCGGTGACGTAGTAGTAGCGACTAAAGGTATCGATCTTGGCGAAATGGTTGTTACAGGTTTAAGCAGTGGCGGTTTTTACACACATGTAAAAGCAGGCGAAAAAACACTAACTTACCCAGCTAAAGATCTTAAGAAAGCATAATTAAATTTGCTCATTCTTATTTTTAACTGGCTTAAAGTTCGTATTAGTTATTTTAAGCGGGTTAGAATCGATAAAAGGTAGCGCAATGAGTCGCTACCTTTTTTATTTTTTCTACCTTTCTTCACCAATATGAAACTCAACGCGATTTCTTCCGGTTTCTTTTGCCTTGTAAAGTGCTAAGTCGGCGCGTTTAACGAGTGGTTCAAATGAGTCGTCGAGACGACAGACTTGAGTTACCCCAATACTCGCGGTGAAGCTCATATCACAACCTGAATGTTGAACGGTCGTCGTTTCTAGTGCATTACGAATCGTTTCTAATGTGTCTAGAGCTTGCTGTGATGAGCGACTTCTTAATACGATGGCAAACTCTTCACCGCCAACTCTGGCAAGTAAGTCACAATCAAGTAGATGACTTTTAATAGTATTAACTGCATGGATCAGTGATTTATCGCCTGCGTCATGACCAAATCGGTCATTGAGGCTTTTAAAATTGTCGAGATCTAAAATAGCAACATGGAAGTCAATGCCCTGGGTTCGGTATTCATTTAGGCGGCTTTCGATTTGTCGCATGAACTCTCTGCGGTTTGGAATACCTGTTAGATCATCCGTCGTGGCGAGGTGTTCCATTTTCATAATCTGTATATGAAGGGCAATGTTTAAAGCAATCCAATTAGCGATGCACTGAAGCTGTGCCGCTTGTTCGTTTGTGTAAATGTGCGTTTGATGATGCGCAACATTAAGCGTTCCTAGGCAGACTTTACCGTGCATTAAAGGCGCGTCCATACACGTACCCATACCATTGGATGCGAGCATCACACAATCAATCTCATCAGATTGTGTAACATCATCGCAGATCATCAGTTGTTGTTTTTTGAACACTCGGCCAACAAACGCTTGATGAATGGGCACTAAAAATTCAGCGGGAATCGCTTTACTACCAGAGAAAGAGTAGACCTTTAAATGATCATTGTTTTCATAAAGTGTGATACTCGCACGGTCAGAATTAAATATACGATTTATCCATTCTGCCACCGTATCAAGTACTTGCTGTAGTGTTTCCGATTGAGCTAAAAAGTGAACAAACCCTATCGGCATACATATCGGACTTTCCATGTTTTGCATCGATAAGTCATCAGGGTTAAAAGTTCTTTCAAGTCTCAATAGACATCTCCTTGGCAATGTTGCAAATACCAACAATAAATTACGTGAAGCTATTTTGTAGAAAATGTGCTTCTTGGTAAGAGTATGGTTTAATTATCGCCATTTGTGTGAATTTGGTTGCTTAATGTGGGCGTTAACTCACCCTAAATAAGTAAATCTTATACCCATTTATAAGTAAGTCATTACTCAATAAGTGGTGTTTTTAAGATGGAAGTACAGAATGAGCCCTTCTGGAAGAGAAGGGCTAGAAAAGGATACAAATGGGGTCAGGTGAGTAGAGACTTAATTGTCTTTGTACTTTTGTAAAATCAACTGACTTATCTGCGCAACTAGCTGGTCCCTAGCTTGAAGTGAGAGCTCGGTTTCTGTGACATAAATACTAATGTAAACAGGTCGATGATTTTCCTTCCATATAATCGCGTTAATGCCACGCGAACCATGACCACCCGCACCAGAACGGTCTGCAATAGACCAACCTGTTGGTAATACAGAACGCATTAACGAGTCTGAAACTTTGTTGTCCTGCATCCAGATTTTTAATTGTACACGAGACTCATAAGACAACGTTTCGCCTTCGACCAAGGTTCGTAGAGTGTTTAGTATGGCGTTAGGTGTGGTTGTGTCGCGGCTGTCGCCTGGTGTGGCTTCGTTCAAGCGAGGTTCTATTCTGTCTAGGCGCGTTGCTTTATCTCCAATTGTTCGCAGAAACATTGTTACGGCCTTAGGGCCGCCAATTTCATTTAATACTAAGTTGGCTGCGGTATTATCACTCATTAACATAGCGGCTTCACACGCGTGCTCTATGCGTGTGTTTTGGCCTGCGAGCTTATCCATCACCGGAGACCATACAACGATACTGCGCTCATCGACTTTTGCTGTCGCATTTTTACTTAGCTTACCGCTGTCCATATCACTTAGCATTTTGGCACAAGCTAGAGTTTTGAATGTGCTCATGAGTGGGAAGCGTTCATCGCCGCGGTAATCCCAACGCTCGTCTGCTTGGGTATCCCAAACTGACACCCCAATTCTGCTTGAGGTTTGTTGCTCGAGGAGAGAAATGTCCTCATTCAGTTGGGACGCGTAACTTAGGGTTGAGCAAACCATTAGCCCAGCCAACAAAAATAACTTTTTCATGGATCGTGTTCTTCAATTTTAGTTTTAGTTCGCATGGTAGCGATGTCACGTAAACTATAACGAGCCAATACTCTAAACACTGTTAAATCTATGTCTATTTTATGTAGGATTCTTTGCAATACGCTTAAACGGTCTCAATATGGGGAGAAGAGTGTTGCTATCAAGGCCTGTAGTTTGGCTTATATATTACGTCAGTGATTCGGTCACAAAAATATCTTAGCGTGAGACACTGACTCAGAATTTCTTATCATGAGCTAACGAATAGTTTGATCCAGAGAAATAAAAGGAGCTGAATCATCAGCTCCTTTGTCTAGTTGGATAATTACTTACAGTTCAATCTTTTTAACCATGCCTGCTTCTGCATGGCCCGGAATGTTGCACGCGAACTCAATCTTGTTGTCACCGTGGAAATGCCACAATAACTGCTTCGCTTTGCCCGGTTCTACCGTAACTGCGTTGCCTGAGTCATGCATGTGATCGCCGCTCATCGTCTTCATCATTTCGCGATGTTCTAGCTGCTCTTTAGCCGAACCGATTGTGAACTCGTGGTTGATCTTACCTGTGTTCATGACCACAAATTGCACCACATCGTTTGGTTCAATCTTTACGTCTTTCTTGAACTTGATGGTCATGTCATCACCCAAGATAACGTGTACCACCTTGTCTGGTTTTGCGCCTTTTGCTGGCATACCTACTGCCGACATGCCCGGCATATCCATCATGTTTGAATGGTCCATTTTACTGTGGTCCATCTTCATGCTGCCGTGGTCCATGTTTTCATGCTTCATGTTGCTATGATCCATGTTCGCGTGGTCCATGTTTGAATGATCCATTTGAGCAAACGCAGTCGTTGTTGTTAGGGCTAGAGCAAGAGTAATTAGTGTCTTTTTCATTTTTATATCCTTGTTTTATTTCATTAATAACTTGGTCGCTTCCCCTCAAAACGGCATGTTTGAGGGGAAGGTAGGGATTAAGCGTTGTTGTTTACATCACTAGCTTGAGTGCTAGCTTGGTGATTAGTCGCATTGCTATGACGCAACTCACGTTGTTTCCACAGCTTGAAGATGGCTGGAAGCACCAACAGCGTCAGTAGAAGTGCCGATGCCATACCACCAATCATTGGCGCGGCGATACGTTGCATTACTTCTGATCCTGTACCTTCGCCGTACATGATTGGCATCAGACCAATAATGACCGTCAGTACCGTCATCATTACTGGGCGAACACGCAGGCCTGCACCTTCGCGAATGGCATCGGTTAGGTCTTTCGCCTCAAGCTTCTGTTGGCTCTCTTCTGCATCCAGCTTTTTGTAGTGCCACGCTTGGTTGAGGTAGACGAGCATGATGACCCCAATTTCCACCGCGACACCTGCTAGGGCAATAAAGCCGACCCCAACAGCAATCGAGAAGTTGTAGTTGAGGAGATGCATGAGCCACAAACCACCAACCATAGCGAGCGGTAGGGTAAGCATGATGATCATCACTTCGCCGACACGACGGAAGCTGAAGTAAAGCAGTAGCATAATGATGGCGATGGTGATTGGTACCACGACACTCAAGCGGTCTTTCGCACGCTCCATGTATTCGTATTGACCAGACCAAGCCAGCGAGTAACCCGCAGGAAGTTCTAGTTGATCAGCCACGACTTGCTGTGCTTCCACAACGTAAGATCCAAGGTCACGACCATCGATATCGACAAACACCCAGCCGTTAGGACGCGCGTTTTCTGTCTTGATCATTGGAGGACCGTCTTCGTAACGAATGTCCGCTACATCAGCCAGCGCAATACGAGCGCCATTTGGTGTCACCAATGGTAGGTTTTGCAGTTTAACCACTGAGTCGCGGTAGTCTTGTGGGTAACGAACGTTGATTGGGTAACGCTCCAAGCCTTCGATGGTTTCACCTACATTCATGCCGCCCACCGCAGTGGAGATCACCTGCTGAACGTCTTTGATGCTCAAGCCGTAACGCGCTGCGGCGCGACGTTTAATGTCGATTGCGACATAACGACCACCTGCTACACGCTCTGCATAAACCGATGCTGTACCTTGTACGCCATTAAGAATTGGCTCTAGCTGAGAACCGATCTTCTCAATCACTTTCAGATCGGGTCCGGCGATCTTAATGCCGATAGGGGTTTTGATACCCGTTGCCAGCATGTCGATACGCGTTTTGATCGGCATTACCCAAGCGTTAGTAAGACCAGGGAACTGAACCAGATTGTCGAACTCTTTGCGCAATGACTCGGTTGTTACCCCTTTACGCCATTGATCGCGTGGCTTCAACTGAATCACGGTTTCAATCATGGTGAGTGGCGCTGGATCTGTTGCGGTCTCAGCTCGGCCAATCTTGCCCCATACGGTTTTCACCTCTGGAACGGTTTTGATCAGCTTGTTGGTTTGTTGTAGAAGCTCACGCGCCTTACCAATCGAGATACCCGGATAGGTCGTTGGCATGTACATCAAGTCGCCTTCATCCAGCGGCGGGATGAACTCGCTACCCAGTTTACTGGTTGGGTAGTAAGCCGACGCCATTAGACCTAATGCAATAACAATCATGGTCTTAGGGTATTTTAAGCTGGTGTTCAACAGCGGACGATACAACGCGACCAAGCCACGGTTAACTGGGTTTTTGTGTTCCGGTAACACCTTACCGCGAATGAAGTAGCCCATAAGTACAGGCACGAGCGTGATTGCCAAACCTGCTGCCGCTGCCATGGCGTACGTCTTAGTGAACGCAAGCGGCGAGAACATCTTGCCTTCTTGGCCTTCCAAGGCGAACACCGGTACGAAGCTAAGAGTAATGATCAGCAACGAGAAGAACAGCGGTGCGCCAACCTCTTCTGCGGCTTTGCCAATCACTTGCCAGCGGTTTTTATCGGTCAGTGGCGTTCGTTCAATGTGCTTGTGAACGTTTTCAATCATCACGATCGCACCATCTACCATGGCTCCGATGGCTATCGCAATACCACCCAAGGACATGATGTTGGCGTTGATGCCTTGCCAATGCATTACGATAAACGCAGTGAGAATGCCAACCGGTAGACTCAGAGCGATGACCAATGAAGAACGAATGTGGAACAAGAACAGCGCACACACAATCGCAACGACGATGAACTCTTCTGCAAGCTTCTTCCATAGGTTTTCTACCGCTGAATCGATAAGGGTAGAGCGGTCATAGGTTGCAACAATTTCCACGCCTTCTGGCAGGCTGCGTTGTAGGTCTGCAAGTTTGTCTTTGACTTTCGCAATCACTTCACTGGCGTTTTCACCAAAGCGCATCACGATAACGCCACCGGCCGCTTCACCTTCGCCATTCAGCTCTGAGATACCACGGCGCATTTGTGGACCAAGGTTAATGTCTGCGATATCACCTAATAGCAACGGAGTGCCTTTCTCGGTGACTTTTAGAGGCAGTGATTTGATGTCTTCAATGCTGGTTAAGTAACCCGTGGTACGAACCATGTGTTCGGCTTCCGCAACTTCGATAACGGACGCGCCGGTTTCTTGGTTGCCGTTTTGGATTGCCATGTTCACTTGTTGCAAAGTGAGGTTGTAAGCACGCAGCTTGGCAGGATCAATCTGTACTTGGTATTGCTTCACCATACCGCCCACGGTAGCGACTTCAGAAACGCCATCAACGGTTTGCAACTCGTACTTCAAGAACCAGTCTTGCAGGCTGCGAAGATCAGCCAAATCATGCTTGCCGGTTTTGTCTTGTAATACGTAGCTGTAAACCCAGCCTACGCCTGTTGCATCAGGACCTAAGGTTGGTTTTGCGTTCGGTGGGAGTTTTGGTGCTACTTGGCTTAAGTACTCCAAAACGCGAGAACGTGCCCAGTACATGTCGGTATCATCGTTGAAAATGATATAAACGTAAGAGTCACCAAAGAAGGAGTAGCCACGAACTGTCTCAGCACCCGGCACGGCAAGCATGGCGGTGGTGAGTGGGTAAGTAACTTGATCCTCAACGACTTGAGGAGCCTGACCCGGATAGCTTGTCTTGATGATCACTTGCACATCAGAAAGATCCGGAATCGCATCAACAGGCGTATTCTTTACACTGTAAAGTCCGCCTAATACAAGGGCTAAGGTCGCGACCAACACTAGGAATCGGTTGCTCAGTGACCAACGAATAATAGCATTGATCATAATTAACCCTCGACGGCTGTTGTTGCAGGAACTAGCTGTTTAAGAACGTAGTCAGATCCTTGTTTTTCAACTAGAAACCGAACTTTCTGTCCTTCTTCAAAACCCGATAGATCAACGTCTTCACCCACAGAGAAGTTCATCTCGCCTGCATCCCAGTTCCATTCTGCAACCGGTAGGTGGTTTAAGGTGATCATGCCAAAATCAGCCATCAGCATGCTAATGTCACCAGTTAGCCAAACCTCTGCGGCAATGACGCTGTTGTCTGCCTTGTAGTCGATGATTTGGTACTGACCGGACTCCGTCTTTTGCATTTCAAATTCGATAGCCTGACCTTTTTTCAAGTCACCCATCTCAACGCCATCTGCGAAAGTGAAGTTCATTACCATGCCCGGCCAATCCCATTCTGGTACAGGCTGGTGGTTGATGGTCAGCATGCGGTGATCTTTCATTACGTCTGTGACCTCACCTTTGGCCCATGCTGTTTCTGCCGCTGCTTCTACACCATTGATGCGAGACAGATCCGCCGACTGGCTTGATTCAGAATCGAGCATGAAGTGAGATGAAGTAACGATCTTATCGCCTTGTTTAAGTCCTTGTAATACTTCGATTTGTTCGCCAGCTTCACGGCCAACTTCAATTCGAGCTGAGCGGTATTTGCCTTCGCCCTCAGCCAGAACAACGCGAGTCATACCGCCAGAGCGAATAACAGATGACTTAGGAATCGTTAATACTGCGTCGTCAGTAACAGGCTGCAAGGCAATATTGGCGAACATGTTTGGCTTCAATGCGCCATCTGGATTAGGGAATTTAAGACGCACACGCAACGTACGTGTTTTCGGATCGAGGATTGGGTACACGTAATCTACGACACCTTGCCATTCATTGCCCGGAATCGCATCAAGGGTCATCGTGGCTTGAGAACCCGCTTTCATCCAGTGTGCTTGACGCTCAAAGACTTCTGCATCAACCCAAACATTGTCCAAAGGACCGGCACTGATCACCGCTTGAGCAGGGGACAAATAGCCACCTTCACGCACGTTTAAGCTCGCGATAACGCCATCAGCAGGTGCTTTGATTTCAATGGTTTGCGATGCTTTACCTCTACGAGTAATGGATTTGATTTGAGCACGGTCAACCCCAAGCGTTACCAAGCGTTCGGTCGCGCCTTTTACAAGACCTTTGCGGCCAGTGCGGTACGCATTCAGCAATTCTTCTTGTGCTTTAACCAGTTCAGGAGAGTAGAGCGTGAAAAGCACATCGCCTTTCTTAACTTTCTCACCCACGGCATTGATGTAGAGCTTTTCTACCCAACCCGCCACACGAACGTTGGTTTGCCATAACAGACTTTCATCAAAGGCAATATAGCCAACCGTTTCGATGCGTGGTGATAGCTGTTGTAGTGTCGCGTTTGCGGTTTTGACCCCGAGGTTGTTTTCTACTGAAGGGTCAATAGTCACTGTACCCGGTGCGTCTTGTTCACCGGATAGGTCTTCTGCGTAAACCGGAATCAAATCCATGCCCATTGGGGATTTACCCGGCTTGTCGCGTTTGTAGTTCGGATCCATTGGGGCAACCCAGTAAAGCGGATCATTAGAGCTTGCAGCAGATGCGCCACCCATCGCACTCATGTCGTGAGCCGAGCCCGTAAGAAAATGATTAGCACCAAACCCTAAAGCACCACCAACAATCAGCGCGATGGTTGCAATCTTAAATGTTTTCATTGTTTTACCTTATTTTCCCCTTCACATTTGACGCTACAGCGTTGTTGCCTGCTCTCGTTCACCCAAATCACATAGCAGATCTATGCTCATGGGATTCTCTCGTTTGCCGCCTAGCTGTAGCCCCAACTGTCTTGGGGAATCACAAATTAATATGTCGAAATAGAGCGAGCTTCCGGTGAAGCCACTTGGTAGTCGAAACCACCGAGTAGGGTGGCTAAATTGCTGTTTGCGATGTTGAGATCGGTCAGTAGACGTTGTTGCTCTAATTGCAGAGCCAACTCGTCTGTGGTGGCAGAAATCACATCGTTAAACTGCGCTGTGTTGTTTTGATAACCCCGCTCAACGGCTTGAATGCGCGCTTTCGCTTGAGGTAATAAGGTGGATTGATAACGTTCTAAGCGTTGGGTTAAGTTGCCGCGATCAACCAGCAAAGTGTTCACCTTGGCATTCATCTGCGTTAGTAAGGTGTCCTTTTGTGATTGTGCCGCGCCAACTTGGTATTGAGCGGCCGCGAGATTGCGATCTTGGCGGTCACCCGTAAACAACGGAATGTCCATGGTGAGGTAAGCGCTGACCAAATCTGATGCTGGCTCACCCATCATGTTGTCGGCTTGGCGGTAGGCGTACATTACCTCGACGCCAAACTGCGGGTTGTAGGCTTGCTCAGCAATTTCCACCTGCGTTTTATTTGCAGAAATGCTGACGTCGGCCATCTTAACCATCGGGTGTTGGCTGAGTTGCTGATAATGCTTGGTGGAACCCTGACTGGCAGCAAGTTTGCTGTTCAGTGTGTCCCAATTAAGTTGATTGCTCGCGTGCAGAGCCTCTTCGTTTGCCAACCAGTCTGACCCCAACCATTCGGAGAGTTGAGAGATAAGACGACGTTGCATTTGTGCGTTGGCTTGCAGTTTCTCATCCAATTTACTGACTTGAAGTTGGGCGTTGAGCAGATCTTGCGCTTCACTCTTACCAATCGAATAGTTGGTTTGAATAAAGCTTTCCATCTCCTTCATCAACTTGCGATTCTCAAGCATGATTTGCTCAGCGCGTTGCTGGTAACCAAGCTCTAACCAAAGTTGAGTCATGCTGTTGGCTACCTCAAGCTCACGAGCATGCACTTGAAGCCCAAGGCCATCGGCTTGTTGGTTGGCTTTCTTCTGTTGCAAATCAAGCGTAGAGCCACGCTCAAACTGTTGCATTAAACCAACGGAGATGTTGGTCATTGGGTCTTCATCGAATTTGAAGCTGTCGACAGGCAAGCCACCAAAACCCACTTTCAGTTTTGGGTCCATCAAGGTCGCACTCGCGACGCCCGTTTCACGCATGGCAGCAGATTGCGCTGAGTATTGCTTACGATTGCCATCGTTACTCAACGCGACGTTGATCAGTTGGGCAAGCTTGGTCGTTGAAGCTCGCTCACTTGATGCGGAATTTTGCGCTGCGTGCGTCTCTTTACCTGCGGCGTTAACCAAGGTTGGCGCAGCGACCAGAGCTACCATAAAAATAGGTGCAGCTAAGCGGTATGGTTTGATATCCATAATCTAAATCCAGTGTTCGCCGGATCGATGGAGGTGCGGATTTTATTGCGGGAACAGTAAAGCCTTGTTACCTCATCGTTCAGGCGCATTAAAACAACCTGCGATACACGCGCAGGGTCGAATGCTAGGACGGATTTAGGCTATAGGAGGTCGGTATAGGTCGCGGCTTACGTGTACGACAGGGGAAGCAACTTCAGGAGTAATAGTTGCGCGATAGACAACGGGCATTGGGCTATTGATAGGATTCGGTAGGGGGACGAAAACTATCGTACACGCGGCAGTACAGCAGGTATGAACCATGCCGGAGCCTCCACCACAGTTCATGCTGGTTTCTCTTGCATCGCCATCTTCGGACATAGAAGCGTCATTCATGGAGACGTCCATCATGCCAGGCATACTGCAGTGTTCGCTGTCACCCATCATAGAAGGATGGTGAGCCATGCCAGTAGACATCATTTGAATATTCATCAACGGCTCACTGTTCGCCACACTAGATACCAATAGCACTAGCGTCGTGAAGAGAGTTAACCAGATTGTATGCAGCGATTTTAAGTGCATACCCTTTCCCATGTGTTTGATGAAAATGATGAAAACCCTTCGATTCTAAAGGTTAACCTAAGGGTAAGGTCAATCATTTATTACTCTTATTATCAAAATAGTCCAACCCTTCAGTTTGCGCACTTTTGAGGGAGTAAAACGTTTGTTAAACACCGAGTGTTGAAAGTTAGCGAAAGAAGCTCTCGCTTTTTATGACACGTGAAAAATGTGGTTTATAAGTTTTACATCACACTAACTTGTCTTACAAATGATTATCCTTATAGAATGTATGGTTTTACTTGTGCAGATTTGGATTTGCTTTGCTGCGGGGGTTGCATGATAGAAATTGTCATCGATGGAAAATATAGAATTGTAGAAGAGGGTCTAACCCTTTTAGAAGCAGCAAAAGTGTGTGGGGTCGAGATCCCATCGCTGTGCGGAATGAACAAAAGTAATGAAAAAGTACCGTGTGACTTGTGTGTAGTTGAAGTCGAAAGTGGCGGTACTAAGCGTGCGTGTGAACTCGAAGTTTACCGCGGCCTTAATGTGGTCACGCAATCAGAACAACTAAGCGAGCACCGCAGAAAAGCACTTAACCGCATCATGACGGACCATTACGCCGATTGTGAAGCGCCATGTAAAACCGCATGTCCAGCGGGCGTGGATATCCAGTCGTACCTTTATCACATCGCACAGAACGATCATCAAAAAGCGATTGAAGTGATTAAGCGTACGCTGCCTATGCCGTTATCGATTGGCCGCGTATGCCCAGCATTTTGTGAAAGTGAATGTCGCCGTTCGTTAGTCGATGAGCCTATCGCAATTCGTCAGCTAAAACGTCATGCCGCGGATGCGGATTTGTCTGCGCATGAAGCCTACGTACCAGAAAAGAAACGAAGCAAAGGTTTGAACATTGCCGTCGTCGGCAGTGGCCCTGGTGGTCTAACGGCTGGCTATTACCTATCGAACGAAGGCTATGACGTTACGGTCTTTGAATCCATGCCAAAAGCGGGTGGTTGGTTGCGTTATGGCATTCCAGAATACCGTTTGCCAAAAGACATTCTCGATAAAGAAATCGAACTGATGTGCCGCAATGGCATGCAAGTTCACACCAATCAAAAGCTGGGTGTGGATTTCACGCTTTCTCAATTGAGCGAAGAATACGACGCGGTGTGTTTGGCTGTCGGTGCGTCTCAAGCGGTTGAAATGCACTACACAGGCAGTGACCTTGAAGGTTGCTACTTAGGCGTTGATTACCTCAAAGATTACGTTACCGAGCAAAACTACGTCACGGGTCAGAAAGTCGCGGTGATCGGTGGTGGTAACACGGCAATTGACTGTGCTCGTACTGCGCGTCGTGCTGGTGCAGACACCACGTTGATTTATCGTCGTACTCGTGACGAAATGCCGGCAGAAGACTACGAGATTGTCGAAGCGGAACATGAAGGGGTGAAATTCCACTTCTTGACTAACCCTGCAGAAAACCTTGCCGATGAAACCGGACGAGTGAGTGCGATTCGTCTAGAGCGCATGGCGTTGGGTGAGCCGGATGCATCTGGTCGTCGAAGCCCTAAACCAACTGGCGAGTTCTTTACCGAAGAGTTCGACACCGTGATTGCAGCTGTATCGCAAAAGCCAGATCTGAGCTTCCTCGAAGGTGAAGATTTGTCGATTCCGCTTACGCGCTGGAACACCTCTGATGCAGATGTAAAGACCATGCACACCGGCACGGGTAACATCTTCAGTATTGGTGATTTCCGCCGTGGTCCAGCAACGGCAGTTGAAGCGGTGGGTGATGGTCGCGTTGCGGCAAAAGCCATTGACCTGTTTTTGAATGGCGATATGGCGGATATGCCAAAGGCGGCGTTCAACTCGCGTAAAGAGAAGAAACTCTCTCAAGTCGATCCGCTTCACTTCGAGAACATCCAAAAGGTCGCTCGCTCTATCATGCCTGAGCTGACTCCAGCACAACGCGAGCAAAGCTTCGCTGAAGTGGAGTTGGGCTTTGATAACGAAGAAGCGATGAAGGAAGCGGCGCGCTGTCTAGAATGTGGCTGTCAGGCAAATACCGATTGTGCGCTGCGTGATTACTCCACCGAATATGAAGCTGAGCAAAGCTTTGACTTCTCCTTGCAGATTAAATCACACCAAGATTGGTTAGATCTTCGTGCGAAAGACTTGCGTCATAAGTACGAAGTTGACCGCAGTTCTGAGTTTATTGAGTTTGATGCTAACCGCTGTATTAGCTGTGGTCAGTGTATCCAAGCGTGTCGCGACAAAGCCGTGCACGGTGTACTGAACTTTGTGTGCGATAAACAAGGTCGTCCCGCATTACGTCCTGATGATCGTCCACACTTTGGAAGTAACAAGAATGGCTTAACCCTAATGGGCGATTCGAACTGCGTGCAATGTGGCGCGTGCGTTCAAGTGTGTCCAACGGGTGCGATGGTCGATAGTCGTGACCGTTCGCAAGGTCGTACTGAAGATCTGAAAGCGGTCGAGACCATTTGTACATACTGTGGTGTGGGCTGTAAGTTGACTATGTTCGTGGACGAAGCAACCAATACGATTCGTTACGTGAAAGGCGGTGACTCGCCGGTGAACCAAGGCATGCTGTGTGTGAAAGGGCGCTTTGGTTTTGACTTCATTGGCAGTGAAGAGCGTCTTACCACGCCATTGATTCGTAAAGACGGTTGGTTGCAGCCTGCAAGTTGGGAAGAGGCGATTCAACTTATTGCAAGTAAGTTCTCTGGCATCAAGCAAGATTTTGGCAGCAACGCATTAGCGGGTTTCTCTTCAGCGAAAACCACCAACGAAGACAACTACGCGTTCCAAAAATTTGTCCGTCGTGAACTGGGCACCAATAACGTCGACCACTGTGCGCGCTTGTGTCACGCATCGAGTGTAACCGGTCTTGAGGCATCACTCGGTAGTGGTGTAATGACCAACGACATTCCAAGCATTAAGCACTCTGATGTGATCTTTATTATTGGTTCGGATACTACATCGGCGCACCCGATTATCGCTTCACACATCAAGCAAGCAATTCGTCACCATGGCGCACGTTTGATTGTGGCTGACCCGAAACGTGTCGATATGGCAGAGCATGCAGAGCTGTATATGGCGCACCGCCCGGGTACGGATGTGATGCTCCTAAATGGTGTCATGCAGCAGATCATCAAGAACGGTTGGTACGATCAAGAGTACATCGAAGAACGTGTCGACGGCTTTGATACCTTGTTGCAAGAGGTGATGTCGCCAGCTTACAACCTCGATAAAGTGGAGTTGGTTACGGGCGTAAAAGCCGAAGACATTCAAGCAATGGCGCGCATGATCGGTACGGCAGATCGTACGGCTGTTTACTATTCGATGGGTATCACTCAGCATACGACAGGTCATGACAACGTGCGTTCTATCGCTAACCTGCAATTACTGTGTGGCAACATCGGTATTGAAGGTGGTGGTATCAACCCGTTGCGTGGTCAATCAAACGTGCAAGGCGCGTGTGATATGGGTGCTTTGCCAAACAGCTTCCCGGGCTACCAAAAGGTATATAACCCAATTGTGCGTCAGAAGTTTGCGATTGAATGGAACGCACCAAATCTGCCTTCTGAACAAGGTCTAACCCTGACAGAAATCATTGATGCGGCTTGCCATCGTGACGTTCGTGGTATGTACATCATGGGTGAGAACCCAGTATTGAGCGACCCGAACCAAGCGCATGTGATTGAAGGTTTAGAAGCACTCGATTTCTTGGTGGTTCAAGACATCTTCCTAACGGAAACTGCGCAATACGCGGATGTAGTTCTGCCTTCTTGCTCGTTTGCAGAGAAAGCGGGCCACTTCACCAATACGGAGCGTCGTGTTCAGCGTGTGAATCCGGTCGTAACGGCGCCGGGTGAAGCGAAAGAGGATTGGTGGATTATTCAAGAAATCGCCAATGCCATGGGCAGTGATTGGGATTACCATTGCGTGTCTGATATCACCAATGAAATCGCACGAGTGACGCCTCAATACGCGGGTCTTCGTTGGGATGCCATTACGCCAAACGGTGTGCAATGGCCGAGCAACAAGAACAACCCTGCCGGTACTCGCATCATGCACCAAACCCAGTTTACTCGTGGTAAAGGGCAAATGGTGGGCGTACCGTTCCGTTATGCGGCTGAACTGCCAGATGAGGAGTATCCGCTTGTGTTAACGACTGGTCGTGTGCTTGAGCAGTTCCACACCGGCACCATGACGCGCAAAACCAAAGGGTTGGATAATCTTGCTGGCCCTCGTGCGATGGTGAGTGTGGAAGACGCAGAAGCGCTTGGCATCAGTAATGGTCAGCGTCTGACGGTGTCTACACGTCGCGGCAGCATTGAGATTGATGCTTTTGTGACTAAGCGTATTCAAAAAGGAGTGGTGTTCATTCCATTCCACTTTGTTGAATCGCCGGTGAACCGTTTAACGACAACGGCGACTGACCCGCATGCGAAGATCCCTGAGTTCAAGGTCGCTGCGGTTAAAGTGGAAGTGAGCGAAAAGACAACGCAGACAGAGTCTCTCGAAGATAGTTACCAACACGTTTAAATTCGGCGAGTCACGTTGTTGTGGGCACTGACAATTTGAGCCTAGTTGATGGGCGGATAATCTACTCTTGATTTCCGCTCTCACTACATTCACTCGGATTGTCTTTTTCTTCAAACTCCTTTTACTTTTCTGTTATCACCGCGCTCCGGTTAGTTTTCCTTTCTTACTTCTTACTTCTTACTTCTTACTTCTTACTTCTTACTTCTTGCTGTCTCTGTGGCGTATTTTTGTTCAAGCCCATGATGAGAGTGCAATAAAGTTTGTTGTTGAGCTTGTCATAGAATTGACTGTCTCTGACTGTCCCCTGTTATTTGGGCAAGTTCTATAACCTAAACTTTGCTCGCTTCCTATACTGAATTAACGAAGCAAGATTTTTATAACAACAAGAGGAAGCTTGTATGACAAGAACAACCTCATTTGCACTCGTTTTATTACTTATGTGCGCATACTTTGGTTACAACCGTTATTATGTATACCCCCAGCAGTTGGAAACACAGGCGAAATCGATGCTAATACAAATGGCAAATCGCGAAGAGTGGGTAGATGTGTTTGAGATGATGAATCGCGTAGACGCGCATAAGGGCCATTTGGAACTTGTTGCTGACGTGACATCCTCTGATGGTCAGCGAGCGTACAGTGAAGGTATTATCACGTACACGGATCGCGAAGGCGTTGTCTGTAAACAGGTAGTGTTCAACTTTAAAATAAACTCTTTGAAAAACTACAATATTTCCGATTTACGAGATTGTTCCTACGGTGAGTACTATTAATATTGTCTGAGAGTTGAGCTCGATAGCACAGTGTATGAATACACAAACAAAAAATAGCCCTTCGTTGGGGCTATTTTTGTTTTTAAGGAATGAACGCAATATCGTGGGATTAGTCGAGTGATTTTTTGAAGCGAAATGAAGCGACAATAAGGCCGATAACAGTGAATCCAAGTAACCAGACTGTATCTCGCCATAGCTCCATTAAATCTGCACCGCGCAGTACCACACCACGAATAATGCGCATAAAGTGAGTGGCTGGGAGGGCTTCTGATATCCATTGTGCCGCGACGGGCATTCCTTCATAAGGGAACATAAATCCGGACAGAAGAATCGACGGCAAAAGAATAAACACCGTCATCTGCATGGCCTGAAGCTGTGTCGTTGCAATGGTGGATATCACCAAACCTAAGGTTAAACTCGCGGCGATAAACAACAGTGTGCCAAACAGTATCTGACTAATGGCGCCGTTTATCGGCACGCCAAATATCCAGTGACCCAAGCCTAAAATGATAAACACCTGTATCAGACCAACAAAGATGTAGGGAATGATCTTCGCCACCATGAGTTCGATGGAGTGGATGGGTGTGGTAATCAGTAACTCTAAATTGCCACGTTCTCGTTCTCGGACAATGGCTGCACTGGTGAACAAGATCATCGTCATGGTCAGAATCACACCCAACAAACCAGGGACAATGTTTACCGCCGAGCGCCGACTCGGGTTGTAATACAGCGCAACTTCAAAGGTTTTGGTTGGGGCAGGGCGTATCTCAAAATCAAAATCCGTTAACGGCATGGTTTGTAGTGAGAGAATCGCAGAACTGATCATGGTGTCTGAACCATCCACAATCCACTGCCCAAGCTCTCTGCCTTGCACCATACGTTGGGTTAAGTCGCTAGGCAGAATTAAAGCCGCTCGCACCAAACCGTCTTGAATGGCTTGCTCGGCTTCTGAAGCGGTAGCGAAGGTTTCGACCACGTCGACCACTTGCGTGACTTTGACGGACTCGGTGATCACACGCCCGGCAGTACTGCCACTTTGATCGACGACGCCAACGGGAATGTTGCGAATATCGGTATTTATGGCAAAGCCGAACAGCAGGAGCTGAATCAACGGGATCATCACGACCATGCCAAAGGTAATGCGGTCACGTGAAAGCTGACGGATCTCTTTGATCATTACCGCTTTCATACGGGCAATAGATTTCATCATTGGCGACCTTCTCCCGTAACGCTGACAAACACATCTTCCAAGCTAGGACGAGCAATGTTCATCTCGCAGCCATCAAGCTCAGGAAAGGTCTGGGTTAACCATTCGATCGGTTCTTCGATGTGCTGGTGGATTAAAATGCGTAAGCGAATGCCGAGCTGTGCGGCTGAGCGTACTTCTTCGCGTCGAATGACTTTCTCTTTTAGCTCGCGTAAATTATCCGCTTTGACTTCGACGATGTTAACGCCCATTTGCGCCATGAGTTCTTCTGGCTCACCATCGGCGCGGATTTCGCCCGCTTCCATAATCGCCAGACGATGGCAGCGTTCTGCTTCATCCATGTAGTGCGTAGTGACCAAAATCGTCGTACCTTGGTCAGAGAGATCAAACAATTGCTCCCAGAAATCGCGTCGGTTTTCTGGGTCAACCGCAGATGTGGGTTCATCGAGAAACAATAGCTCTGGTTTGTGCATAGTGGCTGCGGCGAGAGACAAGCGTTGTTTCTGGCCGCCACTCATTCCGCCGACGCGCTGTTTACGCAGTTGGTCGAGCCCGTAGGTGGCTAGTTGTTCTTCGATGCGAGCTTTCAGAGTCTTGGTTTCCATACCAAAGATTTGTCCAATAAACTCAAGATTCTCTTGAACCGTCAGGTCATCATAGAGGGAAAACTTTTGTGTCATGTAGCCAATCTTGAGGCGCAGAAGCTCAGATTGTTTTGGGATCTCTAGCCCGAGTACATCGACATTGCCCTCGCTTGGGCTAAGCAAGCCCGTCAACACACGAATGGTTGTCGATTTACCGCAACCGTTGGGGCCAAGAAAACCATAAATACTGCCTTTGGGCACATTAAGCGTGATGTTGTTGATGGCGGTGAAGTCACCAAACTTTTTCACTACATTTTCAGCTTGAATCGCGTATTCGGTCATTGGCTTACTCCACCAAATCCACTTGCGCTGTGATACCTGAAGGCAAGGATTGTGCGGAGTCTTGAAGGTCGACTTCTGCTAAGTACATCAAACGCGAACGTTCTTCCTCGGTAAGCGCGAAATAAGGCGTGAATGAAGGCTCAGTTGCTACCCAACGAACGGTGCCGCTATACGGTTGCTCAACGCCATCTACATGCACGTTAACCGTTTTACCCGGCACAAAGTCGACTCGATAGTTAGCAGGAACATAAACGCGAGCGTATGGGACGCGGCTGGCTTGAATTACGGCAACAATACCATTAACAGGAACGCGTTCACCAAGGTTAAACGGTAGGTTATCTAACAAGCCATCTCGCGTGGCCGTGATGGTGAGTTCTGCCAGCTTTTGTTCTTGCAGTGCTACATCGGCTTTTGCAGCCATGAGTGCGGCTTTCGCTTGTTCAATATCTTCAGGGCGAGAGCCAGCCGTCAGTTTACTGAACTCTTCTTGTGAGGAGTCCAATTCAGCGCGGGCAGAATCTCTGGCTGCTAAAGCGGTGTCTTTTTCTGATTGGCTGATGAGTTTCTTGCGGACTAACTCCGCTTTACGTTGGTAGTTCTTTTGCGCTTCAACCAATTGAGCTTCCGCTCTGGCAACGCGTGCTTGCGCTGCGGCAATGTCTTCTGGTCGCTCACCATTGGTCAATTTCAAAAGATAGGCGTCAGCCTTGGCTTGTTCGGCAACTGCGTGAGCTAAAACGGCTTCTTGGTTCTTTGTATCGAGCTGAACCAGCACTTCTCCTTCGGTGACTTGGCTGCCTTCCTTAATGGGTAGGGCACGAATTATCTCGCTAGAGGTGGCAGTAAAGGTTACGCGGTCACGTTCTAATGTGCCAAGGGCTTGCTGTCCGTCATCTTTGGAACAGGCAGTTAAAAGAGTCAGGGCTAGGGTGCCAAGAATGATTCGCTTCATCATGCGACGCTTCCTCTAAGAAGGTGAGCTCGAACTCGTATCAAGCTATAGAAGAGTATGGGACTGCATTCAGTGTAACGTGAGTCAGTTTTGTCCGGCTAGGAAGTTAATTCCTTCAATATTCATCAATTGATTAATTATTGAAGCTGGCTTGATCCTGCGGAAGCCGTGCTTTACTTGGCTCTTTTAAGTTGATTACATGAAAATCATTTAAACAAAAATCTTGCCTTTCATGTAGAGCACGCCGTCGCCAGATACTCTTACTTGTTCGCCAGTAACTTCACAGTGCAAAATGCCTCCGCGCTGAGAAGCTTGGTAAGCGACCAGTGATGTTTTGCCTAACGCTTCTGCCCAGAACGGTGCTAACCCAGCGTGAATCGAGCCAGTTACGGGGTCTTCGTCACCACCATTTGCAGGCCAAAAGTAACGAGATACAAAGTCTTGTTGATCGCCTTTTGCGGTAACGACCACATCGTAAGGAGCGAGTGTCTTGAGGTGCTCTGAACGGTATTGAACCTCAAGTACCTCCTGCTGGTTGCCGACCACCACGAAATACGCTTGAGGGCTAAGCAGTACGCGTTCCACATCGCAACTTAGGCCTTCAATCAATGCCGAGGGAATATCAGAAACGGCTTTTGGAGGACGAGCAGGGAACGTCATCTCGATCTTACCTTGCGCATTCTTCTCTACGGTGAGGGTCCCTACTTCCAGAGTATGAAATTCAATCGTGCCATTAATGCCAAACTCATCAAACAGAACTAACGAAGAGGCCAGTGTTGCGTGTCCACAGAAATCGATTTCAGTAATCGGAGAGAACCAACGAATCTCATATTGGTTTGCGCCAATGGACTTTAGGAAAGCCGTCTCTGATAAGTTGTTTTCTGTCGCGATATTTTGCATCAATTCTGGGGCTAGCCATTCCTCTAACGGTATCACCGCTGCTGAGTTGCCTTTGAATTGCGTATCGGTGAAGGCGTCCACCACGTAGATATCCAATTCCATTTTCCTTCCTTGTTCCGTGAGCGATTAATTAGCATAAACCAAGTGCAATTAAGAGAGTAAGAAATTTGTGTTAGAATCTTAAAGTGTCAAAATTATAGATTATTTTGTGTTTTTTGATACTTACTGACAAGGATTCGGACTGCTGGGTACTTACACTAGTGTTGAATTCATTGAAAGGAAGAAAAACATGAAAGCGATCTACAAATCAGTTTTGGCATTGAGTGTTTTTGCGGTCGGTTCTGCCCATGCATTTGAACTCGTGAGTAGAGATATTCAAGAAGGCCACCCGATGGCGAAGACATTTGAATACTCTGGTTGGGGATGTGATGGCGGGAATCAATCACCACAATTGATGTGGAAAGAAGCTCCAAAGGGCACAAAAAGTTTTGCGATCACCGTGTATGACCCCGATGCGCCAACAGGCAGTGGTTTTTGGCATTGGATAGCGTTTAATATTCCATCCACCGTTAGCGAGCTGCCTCGAGGCATTGATATGAACAAGTTAGGCGGCAAAGAATCTCGTATTGACTACGGCACAACGGGGTTCGGCGGCGCGTGTCCTCCAAAGAATGATGGGATGCATCGTTACCAGTTTACGGTGTGGTCATTGCCAACTGAAGAACTGAATTTGGCTGAAAACACGCCTCCAGCCATTGTAGGGTTTACTTTGAATAGTGTTGCTTTGGGTAAAGCGACATTAACCACGACTTACACGCGATAATTGAATATAAGGGGAGAGAATGGGTCACCAATATCAGGTTACGCTGTTTCGTGCGGAGCAGCAGCAGAAGCTTCGTAATGTCAGGATTCACTCCCCAAGCCTTATTCAGATTGTTAAGGGGAGTAAACATCTTTTCTGGAAAGATGAAGTACTCGACATCCATCATCCAAATATCATGCTTTGTGAAGCAAATGCATCCCTAAATTTTGAAAATCTTCCTCTACAAGGGCGATTTCTTTCTCGAATGTTCAGTTTTCACTGTGTGCCTAGCGATGAAATGTTGGAGCTAAGCATGAGCAACGCATTAGGAAACTATGTACCCGTTGTTGAGACAGATAAAGCATTGCAAGCGACGTTAAATGCTTTGTTTTCGTTTGAGCGGGAAAGCTTAAGTGAAGCGACACAACGCTATTGGATTATGGGCCTATATCAGCAGCTAGCTGAGAGAGGGTTATTGCATCGGTTGTTCTCGAGTTCACATATCTCTTTTAGTCAGAAACTTAGTCGTTACTTATCGCGCTCTCCAGGGGAGGAGCATCCATTAGACATGGTCGCGGGGCATTTTGCTATGAGCCGAGCAACATTGATACGCAAATTGAAACAAGAAGGTACCCAGTATCGTGAAGTATTGGCAGAAGTGCGCTTAAATCACGCACTTTACTTGATGCAAAATGGCTCGTATAACGTTACTATGCTCGCACAGTTGTGTGGTTATCAGTCAGAGGGGCGTTTTAGCCAACGCTTTAAAAGTAAGTTCGGCCTAACGCCCAGCGAGTATATTAAAACGGTAGTGAGTTAATGTTTTACCGCTTTTGTATTTTTTGTGCTTTTTAGGTTAGCCATAATATTTGGTTTTCATTCGCAATGCTACGTTCACCAAAGCAATCAATACAGGCACTTCGATCAGCGGGCCAATGACACCAGCAAAAGCTTGGTCTGAGTTTAGGCCAAACACCGCGATAGAAACCGCAATTGCCAATTCAAAGTTGTTGCCCGTTGCCGTGAAGGCAATCGACGCATTTTTGTCGTAGTCGATACCCATTTTCTTACCAACGAAGAAGCTGACAAAGAACATCAATACGAAGTAGATAGCCAGTGGAATTGCTACACGGAATACATCCATTGGCAGTTCAAGAATCATTTCACCTTTCAAGCTGAACATCAGTACGATGGTCGCAAGTAGGGCGATAAGCGTAATTGGTGAAATGCGTGGGATGAACACGTCGTTGTACCATTGTTCACCTTTCGCAGCGACCAGCCATTTACGGCTTAGGAAGCCCGCTAGGAATGGGATACCAAGGTAAATCAGAACGCTTTCCGCGATGTCCATCATCGAGATATCAACCACGAAACCTTCGTAACCAAAGACTGGTGGCAACACAGTGATGAATAACCATGCCATCACACTGTAAGTCACGATTTGGAAAGCGCTGTTTAGTGCAACTAGGGCTGCGCCGTATTCTTTGTTACCGCCACCGATATCGTTCCATACCAATACCATCGCAATACAACGAGCAAGACCGATCAGAATGATACCAACCATATAACCCGGATGATCACCTAGGAAAGTCAATGCAAGGATGAACATCAAAATAGGGCCGACAATCCAGTTCATGACCAAAGACAGCGTGATCGCTTTTTTGTCTTTCGTCACTGTGCCTAGCAGGTTGTAGTTCACCTTTGCGAGTGGCGGGTACATCATCAAAATCAAACCAATCGCGAGCGGTACGTTCGTGCTGCCGACTGACATTGATTCGTTCCACTCAGCAACTTGAGGGAACGCTGCGCCAATACTTACACCGATTGCCATTGCGACAAAAATCCACACCGTTAGGTAACGGTCCAAGAAGCTCATTTTGTCGCTGGCACTATTTAAAACTTGAGTAGTCATAGTGTTCTCTTATTCGTTTATCGTCGAAAGGCGATGGTTGAAGGTATAGTTTATCTCTGCACGCCTGACCAGCGTGCAAAGGGAATTAATCAAATAACTTGGAAAAGCCTAGATTGAACTGATCAAACGCGTCGCGTTGAATGCGGTAACACACCTTAGGTGGGTTTGGCTCGGCGCTGATAAAGCCTGCTTGCTTGAGAATACGCAAGTGCTCGGAAACAGTAGATTGCGCAAGACCCAGTTCAGAAACCAAATCACTGTTCAAACAACCGCCCATGGTATCGAGCGTGTGCAGGATATGCAGAATGCGCAAACGTGCTGGATGCGACAAAGCTTTTGCTTGTGCTGCGAGAGTTTGTTCTTTCTCGAGCTGTTGTTGCGTTGTCTGAAAAACAACTTCGCACGTGTCCTTGCACTTATCACTCATTCGCTGGCCTTAATAGTTAATCGTCGAACTGCGATAAAGTGTACGCCTGCTCTGTGGAAGATGCAACAACTCGATGAAAAAATTAATCGTAAAATAACGATGAATAAAAAATTGAAAAAACATATGTTTTAAAAACAGTGATATAATAAAAAATTAAGTAGGTTACTAAAAGTTAACTAATTGCACTATATTTCTAGGTTACCATAATAAACCACATCCGACGCACAATGGTTACTGCGTCATCTTGTGAACTTATTTAAAGGTAATCCCATGAGCAACGTACTGATCATCAATGCACACGAACCATCACCATATTCAGAAGGTCGTCTAAATGCTTCTCTTGTCGACAAAGCACAGACGCTTTTGCAAGCAAAAGGCCATGAGGTTCGCGTTGTGACAATGCAAGATGAGATCAACGTAGATGAGCAACTCGCACACTTTGAGTGGGCTGATCGCGTGATCATCCAAAGCCCAATCAACTGGATGTCTGTGCCTTGGTCATTCAAAAAATACATGGACGACGTGTTTACTGCGGGTATGGGCGGCGCACTATGTGCATTCGATGGCCGTAGCGCAGAAGAACCAAAGAAAAACTATGGTACAGGCGGCACTCAAACCAACAGCAAATACATGCTGTCACTGACATTCAACGCGCCAGAAGAATCGTTTGATGATGAGAACGAATACCTATTCCAAGGTAAAGGCGTGGACGATTTGATGTTCCACATGCACGCTAACTTCCGCTTCTTTGGTATGTCAGCATTACCTACATTCGCTTGTTATGATGTGATGAAGAACGCAGATATCGAAAACGATTTTGTTCGTTTCGAAGCTCACATTAACGAAAACTTCTAATCCTTTTAGAAAGATAGTGCGAACTGAATGATGAATTGAGATGGACTGCTGTACGCGGTCCATTTTTATTTGTTTGCGGCGAGGTGACGTTTTTATTACTCTAAAGCACTAAATGTATCTAGCTTACTTTTCGTTACCTAGATTAGGTGCGTATCTTGAGGTGTATTGTGGAAAGCAGAATCAGTGTAGATAGCAAAGGTCGTAAGTCAGTGGCGAACGTATGTGCGGAGCCATGTGCTATCGAGAAAGGGATGCGTTTAATTGGTGGTAAATGGAAAGGTTCTCTGATTTATCATTTGAAAGACGGCCCAGTTCGTTTCAATGACTTAGCACGCATGCTAGGCGGTGCAAGTAAAAAGATGATCGACCAACGTCTTAAAGAGCTAGAAGCGGAAGGTATGGTGGTGCGTAAAGTGATCAGCGACCGCCCAATTGCAGTCAGCTATGAACTAACAGAGTTCGGCCGTACCGCACTTAAGATTCTTGATGATTTGCGAATTTGGTCTGAAAAGCATCAAATTGAGCTTCGTTAAGACCAAAGTAGTTAATCGCAAACGTCACTCTCTTTTGAAAGCTGATTAACAATACATCGCCGTTTATACCCAAGTAACTTAGATGTGCTTCATTCAAATCGTAATTTGTTTCGTAAAACAACGTACTCTTTCGAGTCAGGCATATCGAAGCTACTTGAGCATAATCGTACTTTTTAAGTTTTTGATTTTTAGTTATTATTTTATCATACTTAATAAGTTGTAGAATAAATCACTCACTTCAGTTGAATTTAAAAAAGCACTATTTAATTCCAGTTTCTTTTCAAAATCGGAATATTTATCGAATTCCTCTTTCTCAACTAAACCTATTGGTGAGTTGTCGTTAACGTGGCTTTCATATTTTTTGATGGTATATAATTTAGACCTTTCGTCAAAATATTGAATTATCTTAATGTTAACGTCAGGTCTCTCCGTATTATACGTGATCGTAATTTTTTCATAATCTTTATTAATCGGAGTCGTAAGCCCTGTAGGGTAGATGATTTTAAACCTATTAATGTCATTCTTCTTCGTGCTTTTATAATGTTTTGAGTATGAAAAGTTTTCAATTGCACTTTTAGTGACGATAATTGACTCACCTTTCTTTAAACCGTATTCGGTACATTCATAATCGTCGACAACCGTAGAATTTCTTTTCTTTTCAATCAGGTAGGACATAGTTGCAGATGTCCCTCCGTGTTCCAGTTTTTGTTGGTTTACAGAACAATAGAAATGACCTTTGTCCACCGTCATTGCGTTGACTTGTTCCGGATTTGAAATGGTGGGATGTATATCTTTTGCTGGATCGTTGTCGCTTCCTCCTGAACCGCATCCAACTAATCCGATACAAACGGCCATATAAAGCAAAGAGATTTTATTCATACTGTATTTCTCAATTAAGATGTGTGATTGCAAATAACGATTAATTACATTTTTATAAAGTGAAATGTTTTTTATTTTAATTGAACGGTGTTTTATTGGTAATTTAATCGTTTGCTTTTATTTTGTCTCTTACGGTATCTATGTTTTCATTTATGGTATGAATTATTAGATTTGCACAATTTTGAGTTGCAATAGGATAATAATCGCTAGCCAACTACTTGTGTAGGTACCGTTATGATTTATATATCCGTTAAGTCTAAGTTTTTAGTTTTAATTTCATGTATTTATCGTGAAAGTGACTTAGAAGTAAATAACTAACGTTGTTTGAGGGGAGCCTGGGCTTCACTGATCTTGTTTTTCATCAAGGCGTTGTATAATGAACAAGGACTCTATTTCCAACTTGTTGATACATATCAGATCTCACGGATCTGATATGTATTCCAAGTTATTCTCACTAAGGCAAGAATCCTAGCTTATTTAAGGATAGAAAGTTTACTTGGGTGTAGAAGATATTAGTAATCCAATGTGCCACGGATAGGGTAGTTATTGTTTGGATCGCGAATCCATGCCAATCCGCGTGATGGCGCGCCAAGCTCAGGGCGAACAAACGGGTTGTTTGAAATATCCACCACGTGTAAGTCGCCGTGTTCATTCACCACAAACAGACCTGGTTCTGCGAAATTATGATCGGTTTCCTGTTCAGATCGAGGAATAGATACATACAAGCCTAGCGTTTTCATTTGTTCTTCGGTCAGGCCGTAAGCGATAGGGAAGCTGATTTCGAGTTTCTCTAGATGCCCCTCTAGCTGTGCTTTTGAATCGCCAGAAACGGCAAGAATATCGACGCCAGCATCAGCGAAAGCCTGTTTGTAACTCTCAAGCTCGTTGAGGTACTTAGTACAAAGAGGGCAGTGTTTACCACGATAAACGAATACTGCTTGCCAAGTCGCATCACCTTGCGGCTGACCCAACGTTACGCTTGAACCATCTAGCAAAGTGGCTTGAAGATGAGGGAAGCTGTCGCCCGCTTTAAGTTTCACTGAAGTTGCCATATTGACTCCCGAATTGGTGGTGTATATCCATGAATGCCCCTTTCTCAACAAAGCGATTGGGGGATGAGACTTCAATGTAGACTCTGTTTTGCGGTGTTTCAACTAGTTAACTTTTAGTAACCTGCAATAAGGTAGTAGAGTGCAAAAGATGAAAAAGCAGAACTTAAGATACAACGAAGTGGGGGTGTAGTATCAGGAGCTAAGTTCTGCTTGAGGTTAGGCTATGACCACTGGAACATATCGTTAAGATAAACCAGAGTCATCACTTCTATTTTATTACTCGATTGAGCTAGGCGTTGCTGAAAAAAGTACGCCATCATTGGCTTCTTCATTTTTCCTCCTTTAGCTGACGAGTAAATTATGCGTATAAAAGGGGAGATAAAAAAGAGAGTGCTTTTGTTGACTTTATTCCTAATAACGTAAATATCTGGGGCTTTAAAGCCGAATTTGGAGGTTAATTGTGGAAAAGGGGAACAGATAATTAGGAAGTTTTCTTATTTTATTACCGCCAACTTAAGTAAACTATTCCTATCCACAAACTTCACAGATCTAAGGTTGATTCAGTGTCTGATCTCAATTTGTTTCGCTATTACCAACGATTACTCTCGTTTAGTGTTGGTGATGAAACAAAAACCACGTTACAGGACATTGCCGACATCATGTTCACTTCTTCTCGGCATGCTCGTAGCCTGCTAACGCAGATGCAGCAGAAGGCGTGGTTGAGCTGGCACCCGAAAGCTGGGCGGAACCAACGATCGACTCTTATTCTGAATATGGAGTTAGACGTTTTAAAAGAGAGCTTGGCTCTTGAACGTATCAAGCTAGGCAAGTATGAAAAAGCACTGGCGATATTAGATGAAGACGAAATGGCATTTGGCCGTTTGTTAAAAACAACGTCTGGTGCTTCTGTTCAAGAAGGACAGCTCAATATTCAATTAACCTATAAGCGAATGTTTGAGCGCGTCGTTCCACATCAACTTCAGCGTAGCAGCGAACGTTTCTTATTAAGGCAAATCTATTGTTGCTTAGTTTCGAGTGATAACAATGGGAAAGTGCAACCAGAACTCGCACATCACTGGCGTTATGACGAAGACACCTACGAATGGACTTTCTACCTTCGTCCAGGTCTGACTTTTCATAATGGTAATTCCATTGATGCAGAAACAGTGGTTAGCTTGTTTGCAAAGTTGAGTTCATTACAGTACTACGAAAAAGAGTTGGCACATGTTGCTAACATTACTGCGCCAACGCCATTGAAAGTTGTTTTTAAGCTTAATCGAGCTGACTTGGGCTTTGCTGGACTTATTTCTGGTGTGAAATACGGCATTCAACCAGTAAGCCAAGTTAACGTAGCGAATAACAAGCTGGTGGTCGGAAGTGGCCCATTCTCTGTTGTCGAGCACAATGAAAGTCGTTTAAAACTGCAAGCATTTAATGGTTACTATGCATGTAGAGTTCTAACGGATTTGGTGACTATCTGGATTGTTAATGACGAGCAAATGGAGAACCCGTCATTGGCAGCAAATACGTTGCAAAGGGATACTTCGCCCGAGGAGGATTTGTGTGGACACTATATGTCGACGCAAAACCGAGAAAACTCATCGGCGAGCAAGCGTAGTCGAATAGAAGATGGTTGCTTATTCGCCTTATTTAATCAGCACGCTAAGCACAAACTCTCTTTAGCGCAGCGCCGTTATATTAGTGAGCTAATTCAACCTGAGCGCTTGGCCGAAGTGATGCGCCGCGAGAATATTGTATTTGGGAGTATACCCGCTTATAACCTGCTACCAGGTTGGAAGCCAGTGCTCCGTCCGTTCAGTGAGCCGCTTAAGTTACCTAAACACATTACGATAGCAGGATATAACTATACCGCGTTGCGTCGCTGTGCGCGGGCTATTTCTAATCGTTTGGCGAGTGTTGGCAGTAAAGTAGAAATTGTTATGTATTCCTACCGTGAGCTGAACGAGAAGGCTAAGAACGGTGAGCTAAATGAGACAATGGTCGTAACGAACATAAACCTAGATGATAATCGTCATGCCTCAGCGTTCACGAACTTCTTCAGCAACGCGGTGCTATTCCACACTTTGGGAGAAAAGAACGCAAAATGGTTAGATGAACAACTACAGAGAGTCAGATCTTTCGTTCCACTTGAGGACTACCTTAATGCATTGGAGCCAATTGCATCGACGTTGATCAGCGAATACTGGATTGCACCCATGTTCCACCATACACAAACTTTGCGTTTCCAAGGTGTTTTAGAAGACGTCGCTCTTACTAACTGGGGTTGGCCAGATATTCGCTCGGTGTGGTCGGCGGATTAACTGCTTTAGTTATTGAGCAAAGTGCTGCTTCACAAATTCAATGAAGGCTCTGGTTTTCGCCGATTGATAGATAAGTTGTGGGTACACCAAGTAAACCGCGTTGTGCTCGTGGTCGGTTTCTTCCGATAGAACCTGCACTAGACGGCCATGTTCAACGTCTTGTTCGACAAAGTAACTTGCTAACCGAGCAATGCCATTGCCAGACAGGGTTGATTCTTTGAGTAAGCGGTTTTCATTGCTTGAAAGCCAACCTTGGGTTTGAACTGTTCCCGTTTTTAACGGCCACTCTTTTTGATGCAATGTGGTTAAGCATTGATGCTGTTTTAAATCTGCTAACGTCTCTGGCGTACCTTCTTCTTGCAGATACTGAGGAGAGGCAACCAGCCAGTGGTGGTAGTCCAAAAGGTGCTGCGCAATCATATTCTCGGGCGGCGTTCTTGTTGCTCGAAACGCAAAGTCGACGCTGGTTTCCGTCAGATTAAACGCTTGATAGCTAGAAAGAATCTCGAACTCTACGTTTGGATGTAAAGCGCGAAACGCCACACACAAATCATGCAGCACCGCTTCGGCAAACATCTTGGGAGCAGTAAGACGAATCAGACCGTCTACTTGCTCAGATTGCTGACTTAAACTCTTTTCCATTTCCATTACGCGGCGTTTGAGATCTTCCGCTTGTGCAAAGATCGATTCACCTTCTGCTGTTAGTCTCACGCTGCGTGTGGTTCGAACAATCAAAGGCGTTGCGAGTTCCGATTCTAAGCGCTTGATTTGTTCCGACAGGTAACTTTTAGAAATGCCAAGTTGCTCCGCTGCTCTAGAAAAATTGAGTGTTTGAGCCACTTCGGCAAACAGCATCAGTTTTTCGATTCTCTTATAATCTGCCATCTTGATTGCTCGTCTTTATTGTTCGGTAGCGAGGATAATGAATTCGATTTTACGGTATTAAACTAATTTTTACGAACGGTAAGATGGTTAGAGTTAACTTAAGAAATTGAAGATGCAGAAATCGGAAAAGTGAGAATAACGATGAACAATCCAACACTACCGCTCGCCAAAACCTTACCTAACGTTAGCCGCTTGGTCTTCGGCTGCATGGGGCTTGGAGGGGAGTGGAATCGCAACCCATTAACCGCCCAAGATGAAAACCAAGCTTATGCCGCTGTAGAGGCAGCATTAGAGGTTGGCATCAATCTCTTTGATCATGCGGATATCTACAAATTCGGTAAGGCAGAAGAAGTGTTTGGGTGCATCTTAGCCAATGACTCAACCTTACGAGAGCGAATTTATCTGCAATCCAAGTGCGGCATCCGTCTAGGAGATGAGCAAGGTGTTAAGCAGTATGACTTCTCTGCCAAATGGGTGACGGCTTCTGTTGAGGGCATTCTTGAGCGCCTTGGCGTGGAAAACCTTGATGTTTTGATGCTGCATCGTCCTGATCCTTTGGTTGAATTTGAAGAACTGGGCACAGCGCTAAAAGCACTGAAACAAGCTGGCAAAGTTAACCACTTCGGTGTTTCTAACATGAACAGTGCTCAAATTGATCTTCTTCAACAAGCAACGGGCGAAGTTATTGTGGTGAACCAGTTGGAAATGAGCCTGGCTAAGTCTGACTTCATCAAGCAAGGCATGGGGCTTCCTTCGTCGGCATCTGACTACGTTGTAGGAACACTGGAACATGCCCGTAAGCACAATATCCAACTGCAAGCGTGGGGCAGTATGGCGCAAGGAAGATTCTCAGAGCGTGGCTTACATTCTGATGATCACAATACCAGACAGACGGCGGAGATGGTGATGGCGCTAGCAGCTGAATATGGCGTGCCGTCAGAGGCGATTGTTTTAGCCTTCCTAACGCGTCACCCAAACCAAATTCAACCTGTTATTGGTACTGCAAACCCACAACGTATTCGCGCTTGTGCTCAAGTAGAGAGCGTCACGCTATCACGTAGCCATTGGTATGGCTTGTTCGAGAAAACCCTTGGTCATGAGATCCCGTAGGAGAGAAAAATGAAATACGTACAAGTTCAAACTCTGATTCAAACGGCATTGGAAATTGCGACTGCTCGCAAGCAAAACATTGCGGTTGCCGTGGTTGATACACATGGAGAATTGCTCGGTTTTACCCGAATGGATGATGTGAGTGTGCAAGCAGGTTTATTGGCACAGAACAAAGCTTACACCTCGGCTAGAGACCGTCAGCCTAGCGGCAATCTGGGTGCTTGGGCTCGTGAGACGGGTAAGCAGTTGAGTTATTGGACTGACCCGAAGATCACAGGCTTTATGGGTGGTGTGCCTATAGAACAAGAGGGGAAAATCGTCGGTGCAATTGGCATTAGCGGTTTGGCTGAGCAAGATGATGAAGCACTTGCGATGGAAGTATTAAACGCGCGTTGAGTATAATGTTTATCAGTAGGTGTGATGCTTTGTCCAGCTTTGTACTCCAAGTTCACAGGCTTCGTCGAGTCACAAAGCTATCTAATAGCCTGAAGTAAGCAGAAGTTGAAATCGCGAACTATGATTAATTTATTTGAAAGCTTTGAGGCCTAAATATGTTTCATAAGGTATTCGTTTCGCTATTTTTTGTTCTCCTCTCAGGCTGTGGTACGAGTGACAGCGCGTTAAAAGAGAGCGGTTATGATGAAGCTTATATCCAAGGCTTTCATGACGGTCGGCATAGTGGTATGCAAGAGGCAGGGAATGATTTTGAACACTATATTAAGGACGAAACAAGGTATCAAACCGACTCAGATTATCGACAAGGCTGGGATGCTGGTGAGGTAGAGGGTAATAAGTTACAAAAGCAGGCGACCGCGATAGGACAAGGCATGATTGATAGTTCATATGAAGAACGTGATGTATTTGATCCTGATAAAGTGGCGAAAGATGCAATAAAAGGCGTTGATACATCGGAATTAAAAAGCCTAGAGTAACGGACTGATATAAAAAATAAAACTCGTCATTTGACGAGTTTTATTTTTGTCTAAACGGTTCATGTTTCAACGCTCAACAGGGCATTCATCGTTTGGGTATGAGTAATGTCGTTAATCACCTTTCTTGTTCTTTTGTTCAAGGACTAACGATAACAGGCGAACGAGCAGGGACTGAGCTTCCGGTGAGAGCAATCGCGCCACGGCCGTTAGGTCATTTGCTGTGACATGCTGAACATCACGTACATCTAAAGCAATATCTAGGTCAGTCAAATGAAGCGAACGCAATATGGCACGATATTGTGAGAGTTTAAGATCGGACTCTCCGCGCTCGATCCTTTGATATGTTTTTACGCTCATTCCAGCGATGTTTGCCATTTGCTCACGGGAGAGGCCATTCGATTTTCGTCTTGCGATCAGTGCTTGAATTATAGGGTCTACCTGCATGTGCTCTCCTGAAAGGACAGTTTTGACCTAAACGGAGCAAGAAGTGGACCAGTTTAACCACCACATATTTACCTGCTTTGTAATCAGTATAAAAATAACTGTCTTATAAAAACGTAAATATTTTAGTCAGTTATTAACTCAATGGAAAAGTATCAATCATACAAATCAATAGAAACGAAAGCTTCTATTCGCAAAATGCAACGCATTTTAGATCATTTATTTAGTGAAATTGATCAGCAACATCGTGAGACTAAAGAGAATGTTGTGACACTGATTCAACAGTCACAACAGCGATTGATGAACTACAAAGAGCTTTACCTTCACAAAGAATCGATAAGTGAAGTAGAGCTGCGGATGGCGCATGAAAATATGAGTGAGACTGAGAAGCAGGTCGCCGATATGGGTATTCCAGTGTTAACTTATATCATTGGCGCGCTAGATAACGCGTATTAACACAGTCGTAAAGTCGGGCGATACAAGATTTACGCAATTTCGATCAATTGATGACATCTAAAAGAAAGGATGCAAATGCTGGGGAACCACACCCAGCATTCGGACACTCATTTACCTATATTTTCGAACCGTAAATCAGTGTTTAGAGGTATGTGAACCGAACAGTGTCGGTACGCAGCGAATAATAGCGATATTGTCCGATCTAGGCTACGTCCTTGGAATCTAACACCTTCACTTAAACTGTAAATTAATCTGTACACCCAGCCAGATTGAGCCATTGAGCACGTTCTTCCTTCTCTTTAAGCGATAAAAGACTAATTAGTGACGAAAAAAACAACACATCTTAGGTAAAAGATAAGAGTTGTTAAAATATATCGCTATAAGATTGACCTTTTGCTTTTCAATCGTCCTGCTTATGCCTTACAATCTTTTCGAACCAAATCCATTCATAACGAATGGGGTTGATGAATTAAGATGAACAATTTTGCTTCGAACCCAAAGTTGCGCACATTTCATCAACGATGACATCGCCAAAAATGACTCTCAAGTGTTCATGTGCAAATGATTAACCACCTTTTGTTGCATGTTTTCTTAGCCATACAGGGCTCTTGTAACATAGTGCTCTTGTAACCAAATTTTGACTAAGTCGGAGCGTTTTGTTGTGTGCTTTAGATAAAGCACAACTGGTGAGAAATTAACGGATTGAATTTAGAGGTATTAACCGTGAACCTAAAACTTGTCGGCAGCTCCCTGATCGTTGCAGGTACTGCTCTTGGCGCTGGTATGCTTGCTATACCAATGGTGCTTGCTCAATTTGGCCTCCTTTGGGGCACTCTTCTTATGTTGTTCATCTGGGCTGGAACAACTTATGCTGCGCTGCTCCTTCTTGAAGCCAGTTGTAAAGTAGGTGGTGGTGTGAGCATGAATGCAATTGCTCGCGAAACGCTTGGTAAAGGAGGCCAGTTGGTAACCAACAGCTTGCTTTACGCCCTGTTAGTTTGTCTATTAATGGCTTACATCATTGGTGCGGGTGATCTCGTACAAAAAGTAACAGCCTCAATTGGGCTTCCAACATCTACGATCTCAAGCCAAGTCGGTTTTACTCTTTTAGTTGGTATCATTGTTTCGGCAGGTACAGGGGTAGTAGATAAGCTGAATCGCGGTTTGTTCCTAGGCATGATCGTAGCGCTGATCCTGACACTTTTTGCGCTTGCACCAAGCGTCTCGTTTGAAGGACTTGATGAGGTTGTGAGCGACGATAAAATGGCACTTATCAAAACCAGTTCGGTGCTTTTCACCAGTTTCGGTTTTATGGTCGTGATCCCATCGCTTGTAACTTACAACAAAGAAGCGAGTAAAACACAGCTGCGTAATATGATTATCGTGGGCTCAACTATTCCGCTTGTTTGTTACCTGTTATGGTTGTTAGCGGTTGTCGGCAATCTACCACCTCATGAGCTTGTTCAATACTCCAACGTAACAGAGTTGATCTCGGTACTAGGTCAGCAATACGAGGGCTTAGAGTTCATCCTATCCATGTTTACTGGTTTGGCACTACTAACGTCGTTCTTAGGTGTTGCAATGGCGCTATACGATCAAAATGCAGACCTACTGAAAGCAAGTAAGCCAGTGATTTTTGTTACTACTTTTGTGCTACCACTATTAGGTGCTGTATTTGCGCCAGAACACTTCCTAGCTATTCTCAGCTACGCGGGGATTATTCTTGTGTTTCTCGCGGTCTTTGTTCCATTATCAATGACCATGAAAGTGCGCCGAGTGCCGGTAGAAGATGACAATATTTATGAAGCTGGTGGCGGCGCAATGGGAATGAGCATGATCTTCCTATTCGGCTGTTTCTTGCTGTTTGCCCAAGCAGTATAAAATCACGCTAGCTTATTTAAAAACTGAGCCGCTCGTAGTCAAACGGGCGGCTTTTTTGTATTCATAGCCGAACCCAGGCCACTCGAAGTCATCAGCATTTGTGATGTTTGACGTTCCTCGGATAATCACGGTTAGCGCTGACTTTTTAGTAAAACTCCTTAGCGAAAGGCTGACATGTACAGTGATTCACCCTTCTATTATATCGATGTTGATATGAATAAGAGGCTCTGTTGTGTCAAAGCAATTATCTTTTGCCATGGTTGGCGTTATGTTGTCTTTAGGTGTGTTGAGTACAGAAGCGGTGGCTGACCCGAAGCATAAGCATGGACATCGGTACGATCACCATCATGCGCATAACTACCATCATAAACACAAGCGCAAGCACAAGCATAAACATAAACACAAACATCGTGACGTTATTTATGTGGAGACCAGACGACCAAGGCGCAGTTACTATTACCATGACCGAATTCCTCGGAATAGTACCTACATAAAGATTGGAGATTTCACTTATCTAAAAGTGGACGACCGTTATTATCGCCGTTCTAATGATCGCTATATCCATGTCGAGTTCAATTAAACTTGAAAGGGCACATAGTCGGCGTTCTTGTAATGTTGAGCTTAATAGCAACAACATGGCACATGTAACATCGACCAATACTAGGGTTGAGGGTTAAAAGCAAAAACAGCGAGCCGGTGCTCGCTGTTTTTGCTTAGATGAGTGTTAGACAGTAAATCTATTTAAGATTTGATCTTGTTTATGTACATCTTCTTGTTGCGCCTGCATCGCGTCGTTGGTTCGATTTGCCGATTCGGCGACTTGAGTCGATAGGTCTTTAATATTCACCGTATTGTTGTTGATCTCTTCAGCGACAAGGCTTTGCTCTTCCGCTGCTGAGGCAATTTGCAAGTTCATATCGGAAATACGCTGAATCGCGTCACGAATGCGTTGTAACGCACTATTTGCTAAACCCGCTTTTTCAACGGCCTCTATAGCACTACCTTTGCTTTGATGCATGGCATTTGCCACAGATGAAGCGCCAGATTGTAGTTGCTCAATCATAGTACGAATCTCTGTTGTCGACTCTTGAGTACGTTGTGCCAGTGTACGTACTTCATCTGCAACAACGGCGAAGCCTCGGCCAGATTCTCCCGCACGTGCAGCCTCGATTGCGGCATTCAACGCGAGTAAGTTCGTTTGGTCCGCAATATCGTTGATGACTTTTAGAATCGTTTCGATATTGGCAGTAGCAGATTCCAACACTTGTACTTCTTCGACTGCAAGGTCAATGCTATCGGAAAGCATGTTTATCGTTTGTGTCGATTCACCAACGATAGAAGACCCCTCAACCGTTGCTTGGTCGGCTTCTTTGGCTGCACTTGCCGCACCTTGCGCATTATTAGCAACCTCTGTCGCGGTGACAGACATCTCATGCATCGCGGTAGCAAGTTGTTCTAGCTCTTGCAGCTGAGTGTGAATTGCGCCTGCCGAGTCTTTTGCGCCCTCAGCGGTGATTTGAGTTCCATTTAAAATTTGATCAGAAATACGTTTCGACTCAATGATTTGCTGTTGTAAGTTCTCCATGAACGTATTGAAGTTTGTGGCAAGCTCAGAAAACTCTTGGTCAGTATCTGTTTCGAGGCGTTGTGTAAGGTCGCCTTTCCCTGATGCTACATCTTTAATCGCATTGTTTAGCGTGTCCAAAGGACGCATGAGAGTGCGAATCAACAGAGTTAGGGCGATAATAGATGCAATCACGGCAATGATTGAATAAATAATAGCGTTGTTACGAAGCTCTCCTACGGCAGAATAGGCAACAGCTTCATCGATCACCGAACCTACGTACCAGTTCTCGCCAGGAATGTGAGTCAGGTTAACCATGTAGCGGTTGCCATCAATCTCAACATGTTGTGCTGATTGCGTAAGTTCGATTTGCGGGAGGTAGCTACCGACTTTCTCACCGTTGTATTTACTTTGAGGGTGAGCAATGGTTGTGCCATCAGCGGTGACCAGAAATAAGTAACCAGCATCAAACAGATTCACTTGGTTGACCAGATCTGAAAGAGTAGTTAATTCGAGGTCATAAAACATACCGGCTAAAAACTGGCCATTTTCTTTTACTGGTGTACCAACAGAGATGATAACGTTTTTCGAAGACGCATCGACGTACGGATCGGTTACGACCAAATCGCCTTTGCTCTTAGCTGCAATAAACCAAGGACGCTGACGTGGGTCGTAGTCTGGACCCGCATCCCAGCCGTCGTCATTTTCAATCACAAAGCCATTACTTTCATAACCAAAACCGATGGCAAGGAAGCTGCTTTTTGGCGTCGGTCTTTCAAGTATGTTTTGAACATAGCTATGTGAACTGGGATCAAGCTCAATCACTTCAGTAATGGAGCGAGCGAGATCCTTCTTTGCATCCATTTCTGATTGCACAGTGTTACCAACACTGGTCAATATCTCGTTGACACTTGAGTCGATTTGCTCCTGAGTTTGGGAGCGGATGGTCATAACTTGTTGTGTCGACAATAACGACACGGTAATTAGCAGCAAAAATGAAGAGGCTGTGACAACCTTATGTCTGAATTTCATGAGCTTTCCTCTGATTCTCCCGGTTGGTTCCACTTTGCTTTCGCCTCTTTTAAACCGAGCGAATTGGGCATAAAGAGAAACCTATTGTGTTTGGTTATATTTTTATCGACATCTTTGTCAAAAACATGAACTCATTTGTCGTCTTTTTTAACTAAATTTAAACAAAACGATAGTTTACGTTAAAACTTGTGAGTGTGATCATGTTTGCGAGCTCGATTAATGAAATCGTCATAATGAAAAGAATTGCTTAACAAACAGTGGTATCAACTGGTTTTACAGGTGAGGTGATGAAAATTTTGTTGGTGCTGACAGGTGTTTTGTTTAAGTTTTGTCTTTGTAAACTATGAGCTTTTTACTAAAAGCCTAATGTGGACGGAGTTTTAGGTATAAAAAAGGCCCCGACGATGCGGAGCCTTTGTTAATTGACGTCTCGATTTTAGAAAATAAGATGAGCAACGCCAGCAATCACAGGTAACGTGATTAGCGTACGTAAAATGAAGATTACGAAGAGCTCTACAATGTTTACTGGAATTTTGCTGCCTAACAGTAGGGCACCTACTTCCGACATGTAGATAAGCTGAGTTACTGACATTGCCGCAATAACAAAACGTGTCATTTCGTTATCGATTGAGGCCGCTAAAATTGCTGGAATAAACATATCCGCAAAGCCAACAACGATTGTCTGTGATGCTGCAACAGCTTCAGGGACTTGCAGTAGCTCTAGGTATGGGATAAACGGTTGACCCAGAATTGCAAATACAGGCGTGTATTCTGCAATCACCAATGCAACGGTACCAAGACCCATAACTACAGGTAGTACGCCAAATACCATATCGACTGCGTTGTGTACGCCTTCTTTAAATACAGACTGAACCGATGTGACTTGACCAGCTCGCTTAAGAGCTAGATCCATACCCCAAGAGAATGTGGTGTGGCCTTCTGGCACTGCATCTGCGTCTTTATCAGGGTTGCTGCCGTCAATGTAGCGATCTTTCTTCAGACTAAGCGGAGGCAGGCGAGGAATGATAATCGCAGCTACGATACCAGCTAGACAGATAGCGCCGTAGAAAGGCAAAAATAAGTGCTCTAGTTTTACCTGAGCGATAACAACTAAGCTAAACGTGATCGATACTGCTGAGAAAGTGGTCCCGACAACAGCCGCTTCACGCTGAGTATAGAACTTATTTTCGTATTGCTTGCTGGTTAGCAAGATACCAACACTTCCGTCGCCTAACCAAGATGCCATACAGTCAATTGCACTGCGGCCAGGTAGGTTGAATACCGGACGCATTATTTTACTGAGTAACGCACCAAATAGCTCCAGAAGACCGAAGTTCAAAAGAAGCGGAAGCAGTAAACCCGCGAAAATGAAAACGGCAAACAGAGTAGGTAGGAGACCAGTAAGAACAAGCCCGCCAGTGTTTTCTTCCCAAATTGCTTTTGGACCCACTTGGAAAAACGTCATTAACACGGCAGCGCCGCCGATTAAACGAACAACGAGCCAAAGTGGAGATGGGTTGAAGAGACCGTTTAAAAAACCATTACGTAAAATTGCAGCTGGCTTAAAAATTTTGCAAAGAACAGAAGCAACGGCCATGAAAGCGATGATACTGGTGACGATAGCAATCAAGGTATCGCCTAACACCGCTGGGATGACTTTTGCCATCACGGCAACGGGAATGGTTAGGCCACCATCGTAAGAGATCGGAGCCATAAAGAGTAGAAGACCAATTAGGGAAGGGATGAAAAACATCCAAAAGTTGCCCTTAGGAGCTTCAGTAGCATTAGTGGTGTTATGCATAGTTGTCTCGTGTTACTACTAGTCAATACTTGCCATTTCCATGACATAAATATTCACTAAACATCCGTATTTAATCACAGTTTTGCGGAGGGTACCCGCAAACTGCATCCATTGCAATACTATTCATTAAATACATCTAGTTATTCAGCCGATTTGTCGGGTAATTGGTCAAATAACGTCTAAGTGTATGCGAATATGTTGCTTGTGTTAGAAAATTGTAGCACGAGGGGCGAATTGCGCAGTGAATTATGGGGCGCATTGTGACTGGAATAATAAAATGGTAAACAAATGTGATTTTGATCTAACTAACTTCTTTGCCAGAAATTCAGTTAGCCTTATCTATTCTAAGGTTTTTAGTGGTGTCAAAATACCGTTCAGCGTTTCTTGTACCGTTGCAGTGTGAACCTATTGAGCCAAATCCGATTGAAGCATGTCGCTTCAATCGGATCGAAATTTTATGCTTTTTGTTGACGGCTAAGTATGTATAGGTAACTCCAGTAAATCAGAGCTGTAGAAAAAGCCAATATTGCTGGGAAAACCAGCGTATATAAACCATATACCGTAAATAGAGCCGCTCCCGCGACGCCGCCAAACAAAAAGCCAAAGAAAATGAATAGGAATAATTTTGCTTTACGTCGGTCAAATTGACGACCTCTCAAGCTCTCTCCAATCATAATCCCTAGATCGGTGATGATTCCGGTCATATGTGTGGTTCTGACTACTGCGCCGCTAAACGTGGTGATCATTGCGTTTTGTAATCCACATGCTGCTGATGCTAGATATTGGCCGTACAAATCCCCTTGCACCAAAAAGCCCAAGCTGAGTAAGAGCAAGCTCCCTTCTATGCACAGTGCAACACCATATCTTCGCCCTAGTTTTAACGCACTGCTTTCAATAAAAAAGCCGCTAAAGGCAGCGCCAATCAAAAAGCTAAATACGATGAAGAGCAGGTGAATGGAGCTATCCACACCTGTTAGCAAGCTGTTCCCTAGCTGAGTTACGGTTCCCGAAAGATGAGTTATCGCTTGGTGTTGAAAGCCGAGAAGACCAACGGCGTTGACGCAGCCCGCGAGAAGAGCTAGTAGAAACGCGCCATATTCCACCCAACGAGGAAGTCTGGAAATCACAATAAACCCCAACCAAATATTAGGAGCCGATTATAACGCTCACACCGAGTTACGAAACCCTTTACAGTAAAACTCGATTGATCATTCTCAAAAAAATCTCACTTATAGGTCGTTTGTCCGAGCCAAAGTAAATACGTGAACGAGGATTGCTCGCTAGCAGATGTGTTCCGTTGTGCATTCGAAACTCACCCACCCGTGTTTCATTTGTTCATAGACTGAAACGGTAGGTTGGTGGAACTCTTTATCGGTAAATAGACCGACGGGAATGATCATGATTTCTGGGTATGCAGAAACGAACAACCTCATTGTCGTGCCGCAGGATGGACAAAAGTCATACTGAACCTCACTGCCATCATCGCCAATTCGGGTATAGCTAGTGACTTCACCGTTTAAAGTGACGTGCTCTTTTTCAAAGCGAGCTTGTACCCCAAAAACACTGCCAGTTCGTTTTTGGCATTCGAAGCAATGACGGACAGACGTGTGGGTGGGCTCTCCCTTACAACGGATCTCAACTAAACCGCAGGCGCACTCGCATGTATGAATGGTTTTTGTCATCGTGATTACCTATTTGTCCCAACACACCGATAGACCTAGAGCACAGAGCTTGTGTCACTGGCTCGTTATTAGCTCTGGACTTGAAACTATTTGGATACAATCAGTTTAGTTTAATTTTGAAACACTTGAAGAGGTGAAATCATTTGGGTATACAATGGTATACTCGCTTTTCGTTTATACCTTGAAACAAGGAAGCCTTCATGACTTACAAAAAAATCCTGCCGATACCACTTATTCTACTTATTCCAATCGTTTTATTAGTTGTGGTTGTGATCG
Organism: Vibrio sp. YT-19(2023); assembly: GCF_033337395.1. Classification (NCBI taxonomy): domain Bacteria; kingdom Pseudomonadati; phylum Pseudomonadota; class Gammaproteobacteria; order Vibrionales; family Vibrionaceae; genus Vibrio; species Vibrio sp. YT-19(2023). The sequence goes on from NZ_JAWOQN010000013.1 coordinate 129,420, forward strand.
CAGGTGTTTATCGTTTTAGTTTGTCTGATGACGAGATCATGGCTAAGTTTCCTCAAACAGAAGTAGAAACGAACGTTATTGTGCAAGAGACGCTTGGCATCACTGCACGTAACCCTTGGACGATCCAAGTACCCGAGCAGGGTGCGGTCACTTTTCTTGATGAGTGGGATAAAGAAAACGGCTATTTGATCGGTGACTATGATGCAGGTGCGACAAAAGGTCAGGTACTTGTTCCAACTGCGTCGATTAGTCAGCGTGAGATTGAAGGTGTTTCATGGGTTGTTGCACCGATGATTGTAACGACACAAGGTAGCGGTTCGTTTAACTATGTTGGCTTGTTCAAGTTTGACCCCGTGCCGAGCCGAGTTGTCCTTTTAGACAGTATTTTTGTTGGTGACCGCGTGAAATTTACTCAGCTCGAATGGAAAAGTGATACAACTATCACGCTTTCATATTTAGCGCACGGTGACGATCAAGCAATGGCAGACACGCCAAATCAATTCAATTCATCCACATTACAGCGTGTAGGGAATAACTTACATATGCAACAGTGATGAATTTTTTTTGAGTTCTGTAAAAATTCAGTATTTTCTGCGCTAGATCTCGAAATTTCCTAGTGATTTCTTATTCTGGAATGCATAAGCTATGAGCCTTGTTTGAAAGGAGATAGTAATTCCCGTGTCTACAAATGAAATTACAAGACGGTTGCCGAATCTGACAAGTCGTAGAGCGCTGCTGTTATACTCCTTGCCAGTTTTAGTTGCGATTGGTGTTTCTCACTCTCTCAAAGAGTCATCTTTAACCAAAACCATCGCATTGAACCTACCTGAATCTCAGGTCGTTGAAAAAATTCTTGATGCGACAACTGCCGAAATTGTCACTCCCCCGAACTTCGAATATCAAATCCAAGCAGGTGACAACCTAAGCACTATTTTTAGTCAGCTCGGTTTCGGTTACAGCTCGTTAATGAAAGTAATGGAAACGGATTTGAACTACTTGGCACTTGATACACTTAAGCCGGGCAATACGCTCCGTTTCTGGCGTGATGATGCGACAGGCGAGTTAGCGAAAATGGAACTGCAATTTTCTATTGCAGATAAGGTGGTCTACAAGCTGAATAGTGATGGTAGCTATGACTTTACTGATATTTCCATTCCTGGCGTGTGGAGCCAAGAACCTTTAGTTGGCGTTATTCAAGGCAGTTTTTCTTCTTCTGCGAGTCGTTTAGGTTTAACGTCGGCAGAAGTGAGTCAAGTTGTGAGCTTACTCAAAGAGCAACTCAACTTTGGGCGTGATCTTCGTGCAGGTGATCGATTTGAAGTCGTTCGTCGTTCGCAAAGCATCAATGGTGTGCCAACGGGCAAGAACGAAATTGAGGCGATTAAGATCTACAATCGCGGACGTGAAATCACGGCTTACCTTCATACCGATGGTCAATTCTACAATGCCAAAGGCGAAAGCTTGCAGCGCGCATTCCAGCGTTATCCTGTAAGTAGCCGTTGGCGTATCAGTTCTGGCTTCAATCCCAATCGTTTACATCCAGTAACGGGGCGTGTCGCGCCGCACAACGGTACTGACTTTGCCGTACCAACCGGTACTCCAGTCGTTTCTACTGGTGACGGTACAGTGATCATGACTCGTAAACACCCTTATGCGGGTAACTACGTGGTTGTTGAGCACGGCAGCAAATACAAAACCCGTTACTTACACCTAAGTAAGATTCTGGTGAAGAAAGGGCAAAAGGTTTCTCGAGGCCAGCGTATCGGTCTTTCCGGTAAAACAGGGCGAGTGACAGGGCCACACCTTCACTATGAATTGATTGAATACGGCCGTCCAGTTAACGCTATGCGAGCAAACATCCCAATGGCGAGCTCTGTTCCTAAGAAAGAGATGGCAACCTTTGTCGCGAACAGAGATGAAATGGATAAGCTATTACGCGATAAAGAGAAAGCAGTGCTGTAACAAAGTACTTCGCTCAAAAAATAAAAAGAGACTAAGCATAGCTTGGTCTCTTTTACTTTGTGCATTAACTAGATTTACATTCCATGACCGTCGCTTGTTTAGAGCTCTTAGGCGCTCCGCACTTCACGTTCATTTATCAGGTGTACGATTTCATCAACACTGTGTGGGCGAGAGTAGAAATAGCCTTGAATGTAGTGGCAGCCCATTTCAATTAACTTTTGTAGTGCTCTATCGTCTTCTACGCCTTCGGCAATCAAATCCACATCAAGCAGTTCTGCCAATTGCGCTATCAAAAACACCACTTGTTCAGAGGTTGTATTTGATAGCATGTTTTGAACGAAGGTTGCATCGATTTTAATGCTATCAATCGGATAATTGTGTATATAGTTCAAGCTTGAGTATCCCGTACCAAAATCATCCAACGCGACTTTAAAACCTAAGTACCGCAATGAGTTAAGTACCATCTGTTCACGGCCACTTTGCGAGAGTAAAACGGTCTCGGTGAGCTCTATAACAAAGTCTTTTGCTTCATGCTGATACTTTTCAACCATGTTAGTTAGGTGGTTAATATAGCGGTTAGAGTCGACCAGCTCATAGGCAGAGCAATTGATAGAGAGTTTGACTTTGTATCCTAAGTTGGCTTCTAGCTCTTGTTTTGCGATACATGCGAGTTCAATAATACGTTCACCCAACTCGATAATCAGGCCTGATTGTTCGGCAGCTTCAATGAATTCCGCAGGGGAGATATTTCCGTAAACATTGCTGTTCCAGCGGGCTAGGATTTCAAAGTAATTCCAGCGATCGCTTGTGATATCTACGATTGGCTGAACAACGACATACAACTCTTCGCTATCATGTATGTCAGCGCTAAGTTGAATGCGCATAGCTTCAATAAGCTGAGTTCTACGGTGATAAAGGGCGCTAAGATGTGTGTCGTAATGCTGAATTCGTGTATCGCGATGTTTTTTACAGTCTTTGAGAGCGAGGCTAGCATTCAAAATCAGCTCATCACTGTTCAACATATGTACTGGTGCGCGCGCGATACCAATACTAACAGTGAAAGAAATTCGGTTAGATTTGTCGCTGTAGCCGCTTTCAATTTTGTCGAGTACTTCCTGACACACGGCGACAGGATCTTCGTCGTAAGTAATGAAGGCGAATTCATCTCCTGCGACACGAAAAGCGTTGTTTGGCGATGACAAGCTTTGTTGAATGGCGTTCGCCGTAAACTTAATGATTTGGTCGCCGATGTAGTTTCCGTTGATATCATTGATCGATTTAAAGTTATCGATGTCTAGGTAAGCCAAACTGAATGGACGAGTGGCCTGTTGCGTCAATGTCTCCAAGGTATCAGCTAAACAGCTACGGTTGAGCAGTCCAGTTAGGTTATCATGCGATACTTCATAGCTAAGCTGATTAAGAAGCTTATCTGAACGTTCACTGACCCACTTTTCACGTAAGCTGTGAATAATGACATTGGCATAAAAGCGGTGGAAGTCGAGGATATCTTGCGCTTCCTTAGCGTGGATGCTTCGGGTAAAGGTAGACAATAAAATTCCCAGAACCTCGCCATTTTGTGTCTTCAATGGCAGGCCAATGTAAGCCTGAATGCCATCCTCTTGAAACATCTGATCTTCAGGAAAGCGTTTGTAAACTTGGTCCTGATAGAAAATATGTTCGCCAATGTCTTTTGCCACTTTTTCACAGGGGGTGCCTGAAAGGTGGTAGCTTAGATTGTCTGTAATTTTTCCATTGCTAGCGAAGGAGATGGTATGAGCCGAATGCTGAAGATGCGCAACTTCTACAACGCAAGTGCAATGGCTCTGCAATTGTTGATGAATATCTAACGTGACTCGGTTTAGCTGAGCCGTGCCGTTTAGCTTCAATATTTCATCAATTTTGTGGAAACTGATTTGTACCTGACCCATTGAGCATTTCACCTAGCGTTGTGATTACCATATCGTGTGAGACACGAAGAATTATTATTTGATATGCATCAAATAAACTATCGGTTACTAAGGCGAATTTTTCAAATTTTGTGAACGAACAAATCATTATTTTCATGTTTTTATGCTTGAACCTTTTAAAGGTATAGCGATAAAAACGCTAAGCTAGGCGCGCTTCTCCTCTTCTAATCGCGATTTGAGATAATCGAGGAACAGCTTAGTTCGGGTATGTTGATAATCCAGCTTTGGATAGTAGGCATATACAATGGCTTTATCCGCTGTGATATCGGGCAAGATAGGCACTAACGCGCCGGATTTGAGATCATCTTTGATCATGACGTTATTCGTCATCAGAATACCCATGCCTCTTTTGGCACCATGAAACAGCGCTTCTGGGTTAGTCGTGGCAAAGTTACCGGACAAGCTGATACGTTTACCTCGATTGGTTTTGATTTCTCGTGAGGGCTTTTCACCCCAAATCAGGACATTATGCTCTGTCAGATCCTCAACGCATTGTGGGGTGCCGTATTTTTTTAGGTAACTAGGCGCAGCGTAAAACTGGGCTTTATGTTCGAAAAGCGCAGTGGCTTTGAAACTCAGAGAGTTCAGTTGCTCTAATTCCCGGCTAATAAACAGGTCTAAGCTTAGCTCTGGCAATTGGCCTGGTAGCGTTGTCGTTAATTGAAGCGTGATGTCTGGATATTTCTCAAGAAAATCATCTAGGTAATGCACCAAAAACTTAGAACCAACCGCCAGTGTCGCGCCAATTTTCAATAACCCCGCTGGTGATTGATTGACTGAGCGAGTTTCATCTAATACCGATTGCCATGAATCCAACTGATTTTTTGCTCGTTGATAAAACAGCGCACCAGCTTCAGTTTGGCTAATAGAGCGGGTCGTGCGTTTAAGTAGTTGAACGCCAATTTTATCTTCTAGCCATTGAACTCGTTTACTGATAGCTGAGCTGGTGGTATTGAGTTTCCGCGCTGCTGCATTAAAGCTACCTTCTTCGACCACACGAATATAACTCTTCACGCTTTGAATCCAGTCCATTGTGTCTCCTTGGGAATTAATTCCTTTCCAACTTAGCTGATTATCATCTTTGAGTATCAAATATACACTGTTTGCCATCAATCTGTCACAAAGTAGGAGGAACGTTTGCGTAAAACACCATTGTTATTAGCGATGATGATCATTGCCACAGGCCAAGTTGGCGTTAGTATTTATCTTCCTTCTTTGCCATTGATTGGTCATGACTTGAATTTGCCGCAACATTCGATTCAGAATCTCGTCACGCTATTTCTCGTTGGCTTCGGTATCTCTCAGCTTTTTTACGGCCCATTGTCTGATGCGATTGGTCGTCGGCCGGTGTTTATTCTGGGGCAAAGTGTATATCTAGTTGGTACGGTTATTTGCATCGCGTTTTCGGACAACATTGTTGCCCTTGAAGCGGGACGGTTACTGCAAGGCCTAGGAGCGGGCAGCGCTTCGGTACTTGGTCGGTCAGTACTGCGTGATAGTTATGACGGTATGCAATTAACCAAAGCGCTATCTTATATTTCAGTCACTGCTTCAGTGATGCCAATTATTGCTCCGCTGTTTGGTGGCTGGATTGCTTTTCACCTGAGTTGGCATGCTGTCTTCGTGTTTGTACTGATTTACTTAATGGCAATTTTTACACTTGGTTTATTGGTGCTGCCAGAAACGCTGCCTTATCCGAAGAGAAAATTTAAAGTAGGCGAAGTAAGCGCGAACTATTTGCGTCTGTTAACGAATACACAAGTGATTGGTAGTGCGAGCTACAACTGGCTTAGTTATTTATCGGCTCTGGTTACGCTCTCCTTGTATCCATTTTTAATGCAACAAGAGTTAGGATTAACGGCGGCAGATTACGGCTCTTTGATGATCATACCATCAGTTGGTTTGCTGACGGGTAGCTTAGTGCTGAACTTGATCAATGCTCGTTACAAAGCTCAGCAAATCTTGCTGATGAGTTTCGCGATTGTTGCTGTTGCAGGCTTCATGTTGTTGGTTACCCCCTTCAGTGTATTTTCATTGCTGACGGCATTCACGTGTTTAAGTTTTGCTCAAGGAATGTCATTCCCGGTATCGATCAGTTTGCTACTTTCACCACATAAGCAACAGGCAGGCGCGGTTTCTGCGCTATCTGGTTCTATTCAAATGTGTTTAGCAGGTTTGTTTGGTGGGTACTTAGTAGACTCATGGGTTACGAATCAGCAGCAGCTTGGGGTGTTTTATTTGTTTATTGCGTTACTTTCTTGCTTTGTTCTTGTACTAAGCCAATTTCGTAAAGTGCCAGAAGGGACGGTTCAAGCAGAAACTTCCATCTGAATATACTTGCAACCAGAAGGTCGGCTTTCTAAAATGCGCAGCTAAATTAAGTCTGGCCTGTTGTGTATAGTGAATGACTTGGTTTGAAAGGAAGAGGGCGAACCTTGATACTTCTCTCAAGCTTGGAATACATTTCTGCCCAATGGCTATCCGATCTCTAATCGTTAGGTGAAAGAATGCAACAAAACGAATTTGAAACACTGGTAAAAGAAATTACTCAGCAAGAAAGCATGCCAAAGGCACTTGAAATCTTGAAGGCGTGTGAGGAAGAAGAAGTTGCACAAGCGGCGCAATCCCTAACGGGTCAGTTTGGCCTTGCAGAAGTTGATGGTGAGAAACGTATTTACCATATTACCACTCAAGAAGACGAGTCCGGAGAAGAGCAAGAATACGTGGAGCACGTCATGAATGAAGGCGATCACTTGATCAAATTTGCTGCGTGGTTCTTTGAAACATTCTTTGAAATCAAACAGAAAGATACGTACGTCGCAGCGGGTAAAACATACCAGCAACCTAAGCGATAGGCGCCCGTTTAGAAAAAGTAATCAGAACCAATCTGAAAGTTAATTACAAAATAAATGTGACCCTGGTCTTGTTTTTATCTAGTTGTGGTGTAAAATTACAACATAGTTAAGTCAATACATTCAGGAGAAGGTCATGGGTAACGAACTTGGTGGTGCTTATATTGGCCAGATGATTGCAAAAGACGCGATGCACAAAGCGCTTTACGGTAAAGCGAAGAAGAAAAAAGCTTCTGTTTTTGCTCGTGTTATTAAAAAACTGGCGAAATAATTTAAAAAGCCCTGATTGAAAAATCAGGGCTTTTTGCTTTTCTCTGTTTTGTTGTTAGTAAGTAGCCAACATATTGCACAACATTGGCAAAACGCTACTCAAAGACTGATGACATTTAAATCTAGAATTACGCGGATTGGCTTGGTATCTCCACAACATTGTTAGGCACTTTATCTAGCCCCTTTGCTGATAACCACTTTTCTAAATCGTCAGCGCCTCCAATATATTTTCCATCTAACCAGATTTGCGGCACTGTTACCGGTGTTTTTTCGCCAATGATGGCTTTTACTTCAGGAATCATACGGTATAAGGCGGCGCTGTCTTTAACTACATCATGGTACTCATACTGAACGCCAGCCTCGTCAAGTAATTGTTTGGCTTTGACACAGTAAGGGCAAGTTGCTTTACCATAAACAATGTTACCTTTTAGCTCATCGCGTTTTACCCACTCAGCAATAACAGACTGTACAAGCACACCCCGATTCAATGCTTCTCCTTGGCTGATAACTTTCCCTTCGACAAGAAGAATGGGTGCATGCCAAGCCCCCGCTTTTAATGGTTCCCACCAGTGCGATAACCAATCTTTTACTTCAAGTTCAACGGGCACATCGGCTAGTTCGTTTTCAAAAGTATCCTTTAAAATATCTTTGGTTAATGTACATTCACCACAAGGAATATTGACTTTGAATGGGCCCCAACTACCAGCCCAGCGATACAGTGTAATTTTGATTGGTTGACTCATATGGGTTCCTCATTTCCTTTCCTGAAAATATAGAACTTTTAAATTAGATTTTTCTTTCAACTAACTTTGTCTTTTTCGCTTCCCAATGCGTAATAAACGCAATAGATGCAATAATAATCGCAGCACCTAACCATAAACGACCAGGTGGCACCCAACCAAACACCAACCAACCAGCAACAACATTCAAAGGCAGTTTGGCGTGATCAAATGGTTGCACAAATGAGGCGTCTGCTACTGCATATGCTTTAACGATAGCCCATTGAGCGAGTGCTGTAAGTGCACCTGCGGCTAAAAGCACACCCCATATCGTCCACGTATCTGGCATAGTAAACGTCGGTATCGCTAACAAGATATTAAATGGTGTTATCAGCAGCAATAAATAGACAACCATGGTTGATGGCGGATCGTTTACCGACATTTTTTTTACCATTAATGAATACGCTGCCCAGAAAAATGCGGCGCCAACAGGGAGCAGGGTCGCCCATGTAAATGAGTCTGCCCAAGGCTCAAGAATGATCATGGCACCAACAAACCCCGTCAATGTCGCTAACCAGCGTGCAGTACCTACTTTCTCTTTGAGTAACAAGCCAGAACCAACTGTGGCAAATAACGGGGAGGTCATGAGAAGTGCAATACCTTGCCAAATTGGAACTGGGTAAGCGAGAGCCCATAACCAAAGTTGAATCCCGATAACAGAGAGAAAAATGCGGAATGCATGCCAGCCAAAGTGTTGGGTTCTTAAAGAACGTCTAATCCCAAGTGTACGTAGGTAGGGCAGAATAACAAATAAGGCGATTGCATATTGGAATAACGCAAATGTGGTGGAGGAGACACCAAAGTTGATGCTAGCAATTTGGGCGAAGCTGTTCACTATGGCGAATGCCAAGCCAGCTGTTAGCATCCAGGACGCACCTTGAACAGGATGATGATTCAATTGAAAAATTCCAGTTTGATAGAGGTGGCGGGATCATACGTCCTATTGTTTTTCGCGCCAATAAAAAAATGCCTCCCAGAGGGAGGCGACATTACCAATTCAAAGGACGTGCCTGTTATAACAGGTACAAAGAACGAGAAGCACAAACGCTGCCATGCATTTGCATAAATAATATTGCAGAACACGTGCCAACTTTTATATATTTGATTTTAAATGGTTTTTTGGTTTTTCTATGTTGTCGATTAGATGAAATGCACTAACTTAGTGATCAATCGCATTAAAAGAGGGCAGAAGTAGGCGTCGTTACGCTCGTCTTTCATTGCTGAGCGATGCTTGGATAGTGTGAAAACTTATCGAGTTGTGTTGGGTTAAATAAAAAATGGCCAGCAAAGGTGCTGGCCAAGTGGACTCGCTCTTAGGACAAGAGTGAATTAGAAATCGTAACGTACGCCTAGGCGCAGTGTATCTTCGCCTTCTGTTACTAGACCTGTTGTTGCATCTTTTGCTTCATCAAGTTGGTTGATGTAGTAAGACAGGTAAGTACGGAAGTTGCTGTTTAGTTTGTAGTAACCAACAAGCTCGATACCTTCAACTGTGTCGTACTTTGAACCGTTGTCTGGATCATTCTCTTGAGCTGTGTATAGAGCTGCAAGTGTCACTTTGCTTGCTACTTTGTAGCTTGCGACTAGCTCGTAAGCCGTAAAGTCTTCAGAGTCAGTCAGGGAACCTTGAGAATAAGTACCTGCTAGGTAAAGGTTGTCCATCGAGTAAGCGATACCACCTAGAATTTGATCTTCAGAGTTATCTTTATCTACATCGCCACCAGAGTATGCAAGACCAAAGTCGAGGCCCATTGGTAGTGAGTACATTCCAGAGATGCCGTATTTATCTTCGTTATCGCTAGAGTTTGCTTGGTAGGTTGCTTGAAGTTGTAGTGCATCAAACGCACCACGGTATGCGAAAACGCTGTCTTGCTTATCAGAAGACGAATCAATAACTTGCTGAACACCAGAGAATTCTGTGATATCCGTCATGTCAGAGATGATGACTGCAGCCATGTCTTGACGACCTACAGAGAAAGCACCGATATCAGAGTCGACGCCTGCATACATGTAGCGGTTTTTGAATTCACTCTTGCCCGTTTTTTGTTCGGCTTCGTAAACACCGAAAGCAGAAAGGCCGTTGCCGATGTTTGTTTTACCTTTTAGGTTAAGACGAGCACGGCTTTTATCTTCCATGGAACCTTCAACTTCAGCACCGTCTGAACCGATGAAGTCACCACGAAACTCAACGCGGCCGCCAACTTTTAATTCAGTACCGTCGTTTTTGTATACAGTTGCTGCGAATGATGGTGCTGATACCAATGCTGTAAGAATTGCAGTAGTTAGTGCTGCCTTTTTCATTTTCTTATTACCCTAGTTGTAATCGATGGGCTTTCTTGCCCGATGTGTTGATGACGCTAAGGTAAAGGCTGAAAATGAAAGATAGATTTCTGTTAAGTTATGATTTGATTGCACTTTTATTGCTGGCGAGAATAAGTGCCCCTTCTCATACCACTTATAAAAAGAAAGGTTTATCTTTTTTGAGGTTTTTTCCTCTCCGTTGAAGACTGTGTTTTTTTCAAAAAGTTCCTGAATTGTTTCTTGACCCTAAATGTAAGTAAACATTTCAATTTGGCAGGGAAGTTTGGCCTAAAAATAGCGAATCATCAGCTATTTGTGAGCTAACTCTCTCTAAAGCATTTCTTATTGTAAGGTTTTTATTTCTCGATTTCTTGAAGGCTAAGTAAACGATTGCTTTTTAGGTTTTGTCTGAGATCTTTTCACTCGGTTGTCAGGAACTAATCAAATAAAGTGTCGGCAGTTGTTACACAAAGGTAAAACTAATCTGGTGGAAACGATGCCTCGGATAGCCTTTGTATTCCTCTCTTTGTTCATCATTTCGTTTTTACGAAAGTGAACCAAAGCCGGGTCTAAAACTGACTAACCAACTAATAAGTAATGGATTTAGAAATGAATAAAAAATTATTAGCAGCGGCAATCGCGGCAGCAACCTTCGGTACTCAAGCAGTTGCAGTGGAACTATATAATAACGATGGCACAACATTTTCGATGGGCGGCCACGTTTCTGTTAATTTAAATGGATCAGAGCAAGGTGACACGGATGTGGGTACTAACTCTCCTCGTATCAATATCTCTGCGACACAGGATTTGGGTAATGGCTTCACCGCAGACGCACGTGGTGAATGGGCGCTAAACTACTTAGACGGTGGTGAAGAGTCGTTTAAAACTCGTCTAGGTTACTTAGGTATAACGCATGAGGTTTATGGTCGTGCAGTAGGTGGTACGCAATGGTCACCTTACTACGATGTCGCAGGTATTGCAGATATGCCAATCGCGTTTGCCAACGACTTCATCTATGACGATCATGGAAACCTTGGCACTGGCCGTGCGGATAAAATGCTTTCTTACCGTAATGCCATCGAGCTGGGTGAAGCGGGTGTGATCAACTTTGGTCTTGGTTGGCAGGGTGCAAACGATGATTACACGCGCAACGATGCTGGAGTTATAACTGGCGGTGCTAAATACGATGACCGTGTGCAAGCTGCGCTTTCTTACTCAATCATGGGCGCTAAAATCGGTTACTCTTACAATGGCGGCGATTTCCAGCACCCTGCATATGCAGGTAAGCACACGGCGGAATCACACGTTGTATCAGCATCTTACGGTGCGTACGGCCAAGGCCTATTCCTTGCTGCGGTTTATGGTTCAAACGAAAACATGAACTTCAGTGCAAAAGGCGACCGTTTAGAAGAAAGTGATGCATACGAAGCGATCATCGCATACGCTCTAGCAAACAGCCTAAACTTGAGTGTTAACTATGAGATGGTGGAAGGTAAAGAGTTTAAGAGCTCTAAAACAGAAACTGCTCGTGAAGAAATGGCACTACAAGCAGAATACAACTTCACGCCTAAATTTGTTGGTTACGCGGGTTACCAGTTTGACCTAAATGACGACAATGGTCGTGAAACTGATGACAAATGGGCGTTAGGTGCTCGTTACTACCTATAATAGGATTTAGCGAGAACTATTATTCAGCTCATTGATCTAAAGCCAGCCTCGTGCTGGCTTTTTTGTCTATTTGTTTTACAAATACTTTGCTGTTTCAATTAGATGATACAAAACTCAAAACGGGGTGAATGTCTTATTTTTTACACTAGAGGTTGCTATTTAGTGTCGTTAAGTCAATAGGTTAGATTATGATGGGATTTTTGTTTTGCAGGGAAGAATGATGAGTGTTATTCAAGTTGAAGAAAAGAAAGTAGAAGTGGGTAAAGTGCTTTGTGTTGGACGAAATTACGTTGAACATATTCATGAGCTTAATAATGCAATGCCTGAGCAAATGGTGGTATTTAATAAACCCGCAACTTCCGTATCAACAACTCTGCGTTCATTCCATCAAGAGCCCCTTCATTATGAGGCTGAAATCTGCTTTTTGATCAAGGATGGACGTTATTCAGCGGTTGGTTTGGGATTGGATCTGACCAAGCGTGGTTTGCAATCCTCGCTTAAAAATCAGGGGTTGCCGTGGGAGCGAGCTAAGGCATTTGATGGCTCTGCTGTGTTTAGTCGGTTTGTCTCTTTGGATAACATTGATATCAATGATCTTAACCTTGAGCTCTTAATCAACTGTGTTCGTGTACAAAAAGGTCACGTTAACCAAATGCTCTATCCGCCGCTAACTATCCTGGATGAATTAACCAGTTACACAACACTTCAAGATGGCGATGTAGTGATGACCGGTACACCAAAGGGCGTTGGTGAGGTACATGAAGGTGACATCTTCCTTGGTCGATTAAAGTGTGGCGATGTCACCTTGTTGGAGATTGAGTGGTTGGCGGATTAAAGCCAAATTCGTAGAACGAGAAATACCACCATACTGATAACCGTCGTTAAAAGAACATTTTTAGTAAAATACGCGATTAAAGCAGCCAGTATGGCAGCCAGTAAAAATGGGTTTTGCACATTGACGCTGAGCTCCCCATCTGGAATGAAAACGATAGGTGCCCAGATCGCAGTCAGTACTGCTGGGCTAGCGTAATTGAGTACTTTTTGAGTGCGCGTCCCTAATCGCAATGGTAGCTTGGGTTCTAAAAACAAGTAGCGGCTGGTGAAAACAAGTACCGTCATCAGTAAAATAGCCAACATGATCATTAGCGTTTATATGAACGTTTCCCCATTTGCTAGGCCATCATAAAATAATTTTAAACTGGGTTAGGTGGCAGTTTTATATTCG
>NZ_JAWOQN010000139.1:0-1141 GCF_033337395.1 Vibrio sp. YT-19(2023)
TTTCTGTCAAACATGGTAATGCCAAACATCGGCGCGTTTATCGCGTGGGGCTTTATCACTGCTCTATTTATCCCAACCGGATGGCTACCAAATGAGACGTTAGCTTCCATGGTTGGTCCTATGATCACTTACTTGCTGCCACTTTTGATTGGTTACACTGGTGGTCAGATTGTTGGTGAAAAACGCGGCGCGGTAGCGGGGGCTATCGGTACGATGGGCGTGATTGTCGGGGCTGACATACCGATGTTTGTTGGCGCAATGATCATGGGCCCACTGAGCGCTTGGGTTGTGGTGCAAGTGGATAAACGTATTCAACACCGCATACCTTCTGGTTTTGAGATGGTGGTCAACAACTTTTCCTTGGGTATCGTCGGTATGTTGTTGTGTTTGTTCGCTTACGAGATTGTTGGCCCTTCAGTCACCGCAGCAAACTTGTTTGTGAAATCAGGCATCGAAGCGTTGGTTGCAACGGGTTTCCTGCCTTTGTTAGCGATCATTAACGAACCAGCAAAAGTGTTGTTCCTGAACAACGCCATTGATCAAGGCATCTACTACCCACTAGGCCTGCAAGCGGCCGCAGAAACGGGCAAGTCCATCTTCTTTATGGTGGCGTCTAACCCAGGCCCTGGTCTTGGTATGCTGCTGGCCTACGCGAAGTTTGGCCAGGGTTTGTCTAAACGTTCTGCACCAAGTGCCATCATCATTCACTTCTTTGGTGGTATTCATGAGTTGTACTTCCCATACGTACTCATGAAACCAATCATGATTGTGGCAATGATTGCTGGTGCGGCGACAGGCATCGCAACCTTCAACCTATTCGATGCCGGTTTGGTCGCGGGTCCAAGTCCAGGCTCTATCTTCTCTTACCTTGCTCTAACTCCGAAAGGTAGCTTCATCGCGACCATCGCAGGTGTGACAAGTGCAACGATTGTCTCTTTCTTAGTAGCAAGTGCGATTTTGAAAGTGAGCAAATCAGAAGAAAAAGAAAGCGAGTTTGAGAAATCAGTTTCTGACATGAAAGAGATGAAAGCGGAAGGCGCAGTTAAGCCAGTTGCAGCTGCGACGACGCAAGAACCGAGCAAGCCAATTTCATTTGTCGCATTCGCATGTGATGCGGGTATTGGCTCTAGTGCAATGGGCG
>NZ_JAWOQN010000140.1:0-1137 GCF_033337395.1 Vibrio sp. YT-19(2023)
TAAAGGAACGTATTTTTCTTGAAAATAGCTGCGTGTTACTTATTGTTTACATTTAGAGGAATGTCTAGGGAGATGGCTATTGAGACTTGAAAGAACTTTTGACCCAAATGACTTGTCGACGCAAAACATGGAAAGCCCAATATGTTTACCGATCGGCTTTGTTCACTTTTTGGCTCAATCACAGACGTTACAGCAGGTGCTCGATACTGTCGCAGAATGGATCAATCGGATTTTTGAATCTGACCGCACCAGCATTACGCTGTACGAAAACAGTGACTACCTCAAGGTCTACTCTTTTTCCGGCAACAAAGCGATTCCTGCCGATTTTCTCGTGCCGATTGATCAAGCATTCGTCGGGCGTGTGTTCAAAAACCAACAACTGATCATTTGTGACGACGTTTCTCAATCCGACGAGCTAGATTGCGTCATGTTGACCTCCAGCGGTATGGGCACGTGTATGGATGCGCCGCTGATGCATGGTCAAATGTGCTTGGGCACGCTTAACGTCGCGCATCATCAAACCCATTTTTATACCAAGGAACAAGCAGCACAGTTGCAATGCATTGCCAACTGGATAGCATTAAACATTGCGCTGCATATTCAGATCATGAAAATGGAGCACCTCGCCACCACAGACGATCTTACTGGCATTCCAAACCGCAGAGAATTCATGAGTCAAATTGAGCATCATCTTTCTGAATTTCGCACGCAAGGGATCAAATTCCACGTCGCGATTTTGGATTTAGATAACTTTAAAAAACTGAATGACAAGTTCGGGCACGACGCTGGCGACAAATCTCTCATCCATGCTGCCAATACCATTAAAGGGCATTTACGAGAATGCGACCTGCTTGCTCGTGTCGGTGGTGAAGAATTTGCTATCGTCCTGAGAAGCCGATCTTCTCAAGAAGCAATGGATACGTTAGAAACCATCCGAAATGCCTTAGAAACCACGACGATTCGATATTCAGGGCGTGATATGACATTCACCGCCAGTATTGGGGTAACTCAAGTGTGTGGCTTGGATGACTCTTTTGAGCCGTTAGTGAAACGTGCTGATTTAGCGTTATACAAAGCGAAAGAAACCGGGAGAAATCGCGTAGAAATCAACCACAGCGAGCATCAAGGCGTATCGAA
>NZ_JAWOQN010000141.1:0-1136 GCF_033337395.1 Vibrio sp. YT-19(2023)
TCGCAAAAAGCAGCGCTAGAAAGTCGAATCGAAGATATCCGAGCTCAATGCACATCGCCAAAGCGTCTTCCAGACGCAACGCAAGTGGCCAATATCACAGCTCAACCAAGCGTTTCGGATCAAGACTTCTGTCAAATCGTCCGTGATCTAAAAGAATTCGTGGTAAAAGGCGATATTTTCCAAGTGGTTCCTTCTCGTCGATTCACATTGCCTTGCCCTTCTCCGTTGGCAGCTTACAAAGAGCTAAAGCAAAGCAACCCAAGCCCTTACATGTTCTACATGCAAGATGAGCTGTTCACTTTGTTTGGTGCGTCTCCAGAAAGTGCCTTGAAGTATGAAACCGACACCAACCAAATAGAAATCTACCCAATTGCGGGGACTCGCCGTCGCGGTAAACGTCCAAATGGCGAAATCGATTTTGATTTAGATAGCCGTATTGAACTTGAACTGCGTAGCGACAAAAAAGAGAACGCTGAACATATGATGTTGGTAGACCTAGCTCGTAATGATGTAGCGCGCATCTCGCAAGCAGGTACTCGTCATGTTGCCGATCTCCTTAAAGTCGACCGCTATAGCCATGTTATGCACTTGGTGTCCCGCGTGGTTGGCCAGTTGCGCGATGACCTTGATGCTTTGCACGCTTACCAAGCTTGTATGAACATGGGCACGTTAACTGGAGCGCCAAAAATTCGTGCAATGCAACTGATTCGCGATGTTGAAGGTGCTCGTCGTGGCAGCTATGGCGGAGCGGTAGGCTACCTGACAGGAGAAGGCACGCTCGACACTTGTATCGTGATTCGCTCGGCTTACGTGGAAAACGGCATCGCTCAAGTACAAGCAGGTGCAGGCGTGGTATTCGATTCTGACCCTCAAGCAGAAGCCGATGAAACACGCGGAAAAGCTCAAGCGGTTATCTCTGCTATTCAAGCGGCGCATTCTCAACCTGCGAACAAGGAGTAGCAGACATGGCGAACATCGTATTCATCGATAACTTTGACTCGTTCACCTATAACCTTGTGGACCAATTCCGCTCATTAGGTCACTCAGTCAAAATTTATCGTAACCACATTCCGGCAGAAACCATCGAACAAGCAATAAACGAGCTCGAAAACCCCGTCGTTCTGCTATCACCGGGG
>NZ_JAWOQN010000142.1:0-1124 GCF_033337395.1 Vibrio sp. YT-19(2023)
AATCCGCCAGACCAGTAGTGACAGCGTCACTCGAATTAACGAGCGCACCGGTCAAGCCAAGGAATAAACCCACTTCGGGATCGATTTGACTAAGGAACCAAGTACCACCTACGTCTGGATATAGACCGATGTTGATTTCTGGCATGGCTAAACGCGATATTGGCGTAACAACCTTGTGGCTTGTGCCCATAAACAGCCCCATGCCACCACCCATCACGATGCCTTCCCCCCATCCAATGATGGGTTTGTTGTAGGTATGGATTAGATAGTCACACTCGTATTCCAACGCAAAGTATTTTGTGCAAAATTCTACGGTCGCTTCTTTGCTCTCATTGTGCATGACGTGATACATCGCCCGCACATCCCCGCCAGCACAGAATGCTTTTTCTCCCGCACCACTTAACACCACACAAACCACGTGCGGATCATGTTGCCATTTGATCAATTGATCGTGAAGTTGAAGCAACATATCGAACGTCAATGCGTTCAGTGATGGCGTGTTATCCAACGTCGCGACGCCGATGCGATGTACGCCATCGACACAATCCATTTCTGTAATGGTGACCGTTCCTACCATGAAGCCTCCTATTGGTTCTTCCAGTTAGGTGGACGCTTTTCAAGAAAGGCGCGTACGCCTTCTGTTTGATCTTCGGTATCAAATAAATCGAGGAATAATTCACGCTCTTTCATTAAGCCGTGTTTGAGTGGCGCAGAGCGCATGTTTTGAATCAGAATTTTGCACGCGGCGACCGAAGAAGGTGATTGATTTGCAACCGAATCAGCCATCGCAATCGCTTTACTTAAGGCTTCCCCTTTTGGCACTAGCTCCTCCGCTAAGCCTAGTTCTTTTGCCAGAGAGGCGCTGATTTGTTCGCCGCAAAGAATCATGCGTTTGGCCCATCCTTCGCCAACAAGCGCGGTGAGGTTTTGTGTACCGCCAGCGCAAGGAAGCAGCCCAACTTTCGCTTCTGGCAGCGCGAGTATGGCATGCTCTTCGACCACTCGAATATCACACGCCAACGCCACTTCTAGCCCACCCCCCATGGCATAACCATTAATGGCAGCAATAGATACACCTCGAAACTCGGAAAGGGTTTCAAACGCTTCACCAAAGCAGCGCGCCA
>NZ_JAWOQN010000143.1:0-1122 GCF_033337395.1 Vibrio sp. YT-19(2023)
ACCCCCATCTTGGTTTTTTGGGGGCAACAAAACATATTTAGCCACCTGAAAAAAGTCCCATCTAAAAACATCTATGGCCGTTTAAGTGAGTAATTTCACCGCTTTACAATTCCGTCCGATAACCCATTTTGACGGTGGAGCCATTAACAGATTTAATTCCCCATCCATGCTCTCGTCACAGTCACCAGACCCCATTGACAAAAACAGTAATTTTACTTCACAGACCATGGGAGTTGCTGGTCTATTGCTGCCTTGATCAATTAGTTTGTGTTACTGTGCAACTTTGGCGTATGAAAGGGTTAGGTCAGATTCACCAAAGTCACACAATAACACAAACTGACTAACTGATCGAGGCAGAGGTAGACCAGCAGCTCCTGTGTTCAGCGAGGTAAAATTACTGATTTTGTCAATGGAGTCTGGCATAGAAAAGTTTCACCTTCACCTCAGTTTTAATTAAGTTTTTACTGAAAATGCATGTGTTTGGGAAGTACTGAGCAAATGAGACTTGGATTATACTGCACAGGTTTAGTGAGTTTGTAACATTCATTCAGTCATTTTCCAAAGCTGCTATCCTGATGGGGGTCGCGGGGGGGCTGGAGCCTATCCCAGCTGACATTGGGCGAGAGGCAGGGTACACCCTGGACAGGTCACCAGACTATCACAGGGCTGACACATAGAGACAGACAACCATTCACACTCACATTCACACCTACGGACAATTTAGAGTCACCAATTAACCTGCATGTCTTTGGACTGTGGGAGGAAGCCGGAGTACCCGGAGAAAACCCACACTGACACAGAGAGGACATGCAGGCTCCGCACAGAGGGGCTCCCTTACCCTGGGGTTCAAACCAGGAACCCTCTTGCTGCCAACCAATTATTTAATGACCCTACATTAAGTGTTGTCGTAACAAACTCTGCACCGCAAGAAGGAACTTATGACAGAGCTAAATTAGGAATAGTTGGGAGAAAAGGATGAAGGGACAGAAAGAAGCCTGAATAATTCACTATCAAACCTCCAGGTATGCTTATATGTCATCAGAAGACGACACAAC
Source organism: Vibrio sp. YT-19(2023) (assembly GCF_033337395.1). NCBI lineage: Bacteria > Pseudomonadati > Pseudomonadota > Gammaproteobacteria > Vibrionales > Vibrionaceae > Vibrio > Vibrio sp. YT-19(2023). Next base: position 1,056 of record NZ_JAWOQN010000143.1, read on the forward strand.
GTACCCAGTCCAGTTGCAGAACTATTTGTGTTGGTGGAGCCAAATAAATCATGAAATAAACATACAA
>NZ_JAWOQN010000144.1:0-1117 GCF_033337395.1 Vibrio sp. YT-19(2023)
AGAAACCATTCATGCCAACATGAAAGTGTCTGACGACGAGGCGTATCAACGCGCGTTGTCTCTGATGCAGCAAGTCGGCATCCCTCAGCCTGAAAACCGTCTTAAACAGTATCCTCACCAGTTTTCTGGTGGTATGCGTCAGCGTGTGGTTATCGCGATCGCTTTGGCTGGTGAGCCAGATCTGATCATCGCCGATGAGCCAACCACGGCACTGGACGTATCAATCCAAGACCAAATCCTGAATCTTATCCGTGAGTTGTGTATCCAGAACAATGTTGGTTGTATGTTGGTTACGCACGACATGGGGGTGGTTTCAAACGTTACAGACCGCGTGGCGGTAATGTACCGTGGCGATCTTGTTGAGTTTGGGCCAACGGCAAAAGTGTTGGGTAACCCAGATCATCCATACACGCGCAGCTTGATTTCGGCGGTTCCTCGCTCAGACAGAAAGCTCGATCGCTTCCCTCTGGTGAGTTACATCGAAGAAGCGACAGAAATGAAGTCGCTAGACATTAAGAATCACTGGCTGGGTCAAAGCCAAGATCAGCGTGAGTACACTGGCCCGTTGTTGGATGTGAAAAACGTCAACCTAAGGTTTGTGACTAAGGACTCTTTGTTTGAAAGCCGCCGTGAGTACGTGCAGGCTTCGAACAATGTGAGTTTTGAGGTGCACGAAGGTGAGACGTTTGGTCTGGTGGGTGAGTCAGGTTCGGGTAAGTCGACCATCGCGCGCGTGATTGCTGGCTTGTATGAGCCAAACTCTGGCCAAGTGAAATTTGAAGGCATCGATCTCACGGCGATGAAGTCGGAAAAAGAGCGTCGTCCGATGCGACGTCAAATGCAGATGGTGTTCCAAAACCCATACACGTCTATGAACCCTCGTATGAAGGTGGCAGACATTATTGCCGAGCCAATTCGTTTCCATAAACTCACCAAGAATGAAGCAGAAACACGTCAAATCGTGAATGATTTGCTTGATCATGTTGGTTTGGGTCGCATGGCTGGTGTCAAATATCCTCATGAATTCTCTGGTGGTCAGCGTCAGCGTATTTCGATTGCGCGCGCTCTGGCCACTCGTCCTCGACTTTTGATTTGTGATGAACCGACATCAGCGTTG
>NZ_JAWOQN010000145.1:0-1117 GCF_033337395.1 Vibrio sp. YT-19(2023)
CGTTGGTTGAGTTATGGCAAACAGAGCCAAGCAAAGATCTAACTCCTCATCTCAATGACTTACTCGGTCAATCTCTTTCGAAAAATTGTGGCAAATCACTGACAGGTGTTACCTTGCCTGATTGGATCAGTGGCGTAAACGTGATTCGTCAAACTATCCAAAGTCCGGGGCGCGACACTTTCCGTTTGGTGATCAAACTTAGAGCGACAACAGATATTGAGGACATATCGTTTCGTCGTTGGGTTGATGAGTCTATCTCTGGTGACAGCTCTTTCAGTTATGAAGAGCAAGCTGATGGGACAGAAATAGCAAACGAACGCAGTTTTCTCAAGCGATACAACCTCACAGGTAAACTGGAAGCCGGTTTGTATCACTTGTCCGTTGTATCTAAAGATAAACAAGTTTACCGAACTTGGGTGATACTCGGAGACTCAAACTCCTCCCAATATGTTCGCTGGACATCAAAAGAGAACTGGAAAGTAGAAAAGAGTGCACTTCGCAATCCTCATTGCCCATTACCTCAATTGGAAGTCGGTCTGTACGACTATGTGGATGGCCAGTATGAGCAGATGTGGAAGAAAACCTACGAATCTAATTACCCAAACTCACTTGAATTAGCTGGTGTACCAAACGATAGATATGTTTTAGCGGTAAGTATCAACAGTAGACGTTGGCAAGGGGACATAATTGTTGAGCAAGCTCAAACAATCAGCCGTACTTATGATCTTTCTCAGGAAGAATAATTAAAGAAATAACATTTGTGCCGATATAAGTTCAGGAAGAACTAAAAACACAAGTGTAGTATAAAAACCCAATCCAAAATTATAGCAACCACCATTACAGCATCACTATTTGCGAATGTCGCTTCTGCTGCGACTTATGCTATTGAAGCACGTAGCGATGCAATGGGTGGTGTTGGTACCGTTTCTGCCTCTTATCTGACCGCTCCATTTTTCAACCCTGCGTTAACTGCAATTTACCGCCGCAATGACGACGCGGGTATGATCATTCCAAGTTTCGGTATAAGTTATGACGATCAATATAATCTTATTGACGAAATCGAGCGCATTAGTAAGCTGACCGATGTTGATGAGATCAAAAAATCCATGGATGCTAT
>NZ_JAWOQN010000146.1:0-1111 GCF_033337395.1 Vibrio sp. YT-19(2023)
GGCGTTAAGTTGCGTTCAATAAACTCACGAACTTCTCGACCACGCTCACCAATCAAACCCACCACAATGACGTCCGCTTCCGTGTTTTTGGTGATCATCCCCATTAACACACTTTTACCGACACCACTGCCCGCCATGAGACCAATACGCTGACCTTTACCGACCGTCAGCAAACCGTTGATCGCACGAACGCCAACATTAAGCGGTGTATCGACAGGACGACGCTTAAGGGGGTTGATCGGTTTAGGTTCAAGTGAAACACGATCGCCCCCTTTAAGCGGCATGCCGTCATCCAATGGCTCGCCTAAGCCGTTCACCACGCGTCCCATCCACTGAGAGCTGAGTTGCACGGTACTGTCACCGTCTAATGGGATCACCTTCGCACCGGCAAACAAACCGCCTAAACGGCGGATTGGCATTAAGTACGCAACGGTATGATCGAAGCCGACCACTTGTGCTTCGATCATATCGCCTTCGGCGGTTTCCACTAAACAACGTTGCTAAAGCTTAAAACGACATCCAACGGCTTGTAACATCAAGCCGTTCACTTTAATCAAGCGTCCGGTTACTCGCGCAACGGGAATAGAATCAAGCGATGCTAATGCATCGCTCAAACGCTCACTTAATAGTTCGTGGCTTAATGTACTACTCATTTTCAGCCTCAACCTGTGGAATGCTGACTTCGTCTAACAAGTGCTGTTTTACGTTGTCCATGCACGCCTCTAAGCGTGAGTCACAACTGGCGTCTGCTTCCGCATCATCCGTCACTAACTGACAACCACCAATTGGCAGTTCGTTGTTGGCAACCAGCTTCCAAGACTTAGGCAGATCCGCGTTAATGTGCGTAATGCGTTCTAGATCTTGTGGATTGAGATGAACCGTCACGGTTTCCGCTTTGCCCGGCATCGCAGACAGTGTTTCATCCACCAGCGCCAGAATTTGCTGTGGCATCAGAGTAAGCTCGGCACGAATCACCTGCTGAGCCACCTTCTGTACTAACTCACAAATCATGTGGCGTTGCTGCTGCTCTTTTTCACTTTGCCAGCGAGATAAGGCTTGGAACAAATCATTAACTGGCTTCGCCGCTTCTAAAAAGCCTTGCTTACCAGCT
>NZ_JAWOQN010000147.1:0-1111 GCF_033337395.1 Vibrio sp. YT-19(2023)
TCGTCGCCTTGGTCAACATGAGCCAAAATTGGACTGGTTAAAATGTTCTTGTTTGTCGAGGTAATCGAGACCTCACCTGCGTTATCACTTTTTGTGCTCGGCTCAGGCGCATCACACACAAAGTTCTGGTTGAGGTCGATGCACACTGGTGTATCTAACAACGTACCTTTCGCAGAAATGGTTCCCGCTACGTTGTAACTTGGCGCCGTTGCGTCACCACCACCAGAACCGCCACCACAACCAACAAGGGCCAGTGAGACTGCAATGAGAGAATATTGAAACTTCATAGGTCTTACCTTCTTTTTGATGAATCGTTATTACGAGAGCGAACCACTCTCAACATTGAAAGCACAAGCAAGCCAAAGAGCGCCCAAGGTGAGCCACTCCCACCCGAGTCATTGCCGTTGCTTTTCGAAGTGGTATCAGCACCGCACTGATACTGGTTAAAGTGACTCACACCCCACGCTTTTAGTGCGCCCGAGTTGCCGACCACCCGATCGGAGACTTCTAGTCGCCACGTTCCCCAACTAGGCTCTCCAACCAATGCTTGCAGCTGTGGATCGTGCTGAACCGTGAAATAGCCCGTAAACCCACCCGATTGACTCGGCTGATGGTTAAACAGCACTACAGACTGGCCTTGTGGCGACATCAACGTGATGTGTAAATCCGCTAAATTCGCGTGTTCGATATCGAGATAAACGGCAAATGAGTCATCAATTTTCTGCGTTTTGTCTGATAGTGTTTGAACAAAAATTTTGTTCCCTTGCACTTCTTGACCGCGCGAGTTAATACTCGCATCGGTGAGCGCATCCTCGATAGTCTTGGGCTTATTCAAAAGTAGAGGAATACCATTCACTAGCGCCGTCACGTTTTGCCAAGATTGCGCCTTAAGCCCTTCAGCAAACTGATAACCCACTGAAACTTTAGATTCAAACGGTGCACCACACGTCAGCCCCGTTGGTAAGTTGGCACTGAAAGAGGCCGAGTTTGCCAGTTGCACATCGACCGCTTTCGATGTGTCGTTGTTCAGTGACCAATTGCCCTTTACGCTTGCAGATCGGCCGGTGTGAGAAAGCGTCAACTCGACCGTTTCCCCAGCCTTGATGTAACG
>NZ_JAWOQN010000148.1:0-1107 GCF_033337395.1 Vibrio sp. YT-19(2023)
GGAAAGCAACTCTCAAACACGATGGAAACACTTACCAAGGGGGTGGCATGGCAGCGAACGTTGATGCAACGCTTAGCTGGGCAAATACCTATGTAGCCACCTCAACGCAATCACAAGGTTTTGAGGTGCAAATGACCTTAAACCCTGACCACAGCGCCACGACGAAATACAGCTACTCAAACGGTCAAGACCCATTAGTGGAACGCGGCTTCTGGCAACAGTTGAGCCCGTCGCAAGTTCAAGTTGTGATGACCCACCACCAGCAACAACGTTTGATGTCTGAGCGACTCTTTACGCGCGAAGGCAACCAACTCAAAGCCACCAAGGAAAAAGTGGGCAGCATGGTGTACCCGATCGCCGATGGTGGCTTAGTGCTTTACCCAGCAACCGTTCGTGATGCAGGCGTTCAACAACCGGCGGCGAAGCGCGCAGACCAACCTATCGGCAGTGCTGACGTCCCATCCAGTGCCGATTTCGATTCCAAAGTCGATGCTGCGGTACGTAACTACTTCTTCATTCACCAAACCGACCCAAGCAATAACCAATACCGCTGGTTAACGTACGATCTCAATGGTGATGGTAATGAAGAACTGCTGGTTCAATTGGATTGGTGCGGCTCAGGCGGTTGTACGCTCTTGGTGTTCGAAAACCATGAAAAAGAATGGCGCTTCAACAGTCGAATTACACTGGTAAGAAGCCCAATGATGCTCGGCCAACAAACGTCGCACGGTTGGCGCGACCTGATTTTCGATGTTAGTGGCGGCGGCGCAACACCAGCAAAACATGTCATGCAGTACACTGGCGTAAGCTACCCTCTGAACCCGAGCATGGCACCAACAGCCACACCAGAACAAATCAGTGGTGTTCGTCTGTTCTCGGATGGTATTAGCCCAGTGCGTGAAGGGGTTCGACTGTAATGTCACAACCGTGTCCCCATTGCGGTTTTCAGTTCAACTGTATTTGCTTGCTGGTGCCTAAACTCACCAGCAAGCACGACATACTGCTATTGATGCACCCAAATGAGCTTACTCGTGACACCAATACGGGCCAGCTATTACAGCATTGCCAACTCAACGTCGAGCAAGCAATCTGGGATCGCAAACAACC
>NZ_JAWOQN010000014.1:0-133211 GCF_033337395.1 Vibrio sp. YT-19(2023)
AACCACGGTTTATTAAGGCTTTGTTGTACTGCGTCCAGTTAGTTGTTTTGTAACGAGGTTTAGGCATGAGGCTACGACGATTAATGGGTGTAGCCGATCAGATCGTAGCTTCTTGATTTAGTTCCATCGATTTAAGCAACAAAGCCCATCTCCGCTATCGTTGCATCTTCTTCCTTCAGGCCTAAATCAGCACCTGGCAAGCCTACCTTACTTAACCCAGTCCTCAAGACAGACTGCCCAGTTATAAACGTCGATCGGCCAGCTGTACAAGATTGCTCACCGTAATAGTCAGTGAACATCATGCCTTCTTTGGCGATACTGTCTATATTTGGTGTTTTGTACCCCATCAAACCAAACGTATAAGCACTGAGATTGGACTGACCAATATCATCGCCCCAAATGACGAGGATATTCGGTTTTTCTGCCGCTATACTATTACTCGTAGCGCCAATAAAAGCAGCAGCAAGAATGGCTAACCGACGTTTAACGCCATATTTCACTGTCATATAAACCCCTGTGTGTATTAGAAAATGCTTCTTGCATCAAAATGTATAGTAGAGAAACAAAAAATAAGCTAGCTCCCATGTGGAAATTTTCTTTATTTTTTCGAACTTTGACTCCCTTTATGACAAGATTCTCCCCTTCTACATCCTCTTGCTTACGTCGTTGTCTCCTCAAGTTCCAAACATTTAAATTATCTACGCACCTCACAATACGAATTAAAAGTACCTGATTGCTTTTATATAAATATTAATGATAATACGTTTTACTACTATTAATAATTAAGGTGTCCGTGTGCTTGACTCCAAGGTTTCAAATGGAAAAACTTCCCAATGCCAACACAACGGCGTTCACCATAATGATGAGGAGCTATTACTAGATAAGCGCACTCACTCTGTGGTACTCAATTACTTGCCAAACAAGAAATCTGTTCAGTTAACAAGCATTCAATTTAAGCTGCTACAAACTCTCACTCACCATCAAGATCAAGTACTTAGTAAGCCTTTTCTTTACGAAACAGTACTAAAACGTGAATTTACTGAACATGATCGGGCACTCGATATGCACATGAGCAGAATGAGAAAGCGTCTAGTTCACGAAGGCGTTCCGACAGACAGAATTCAGACAGTCCACCGCCAGGGTTACATTTTCAAGCGCTCAGACAATCAATAGAAAAATTAACGCTAATTGACCCAACGTTTGGTAATTGACCGCTTATTTTGCTTTAATTAATGCAAATTCTAATCACGTAAAATAACTCAATGAATTTGCGCTTAATTTTTACACTTTGCATTGCTACTTTGTTTGCCGGCTGTGCAACCTATGCTGGTCTTAACTATGACCAACTGTTTGGTCCACAGCTCGTGCGTGAACGCACAGTTGACGTGGAAACCCCTCAAGCAAACTTCTTCCAAAGCGAAGTTAAACCCATTATGGATAACCGCTGTGTCGTCTGCCACGCGTGCTACGATGCACCATGTCAGCTTAAGCTCTCTTCTGTTGAGGGCATTGACCGTGGTGCGAGTAAAGCACTGGTATATGAAGGAACAAGACTCACAGCCGCAGCACCAACACGCTTATTCGAAGATGCCGAAACAACCCAAGAGTGGCGCGATGCGGGTTTTCATCCGGTTCTCAACGAACGTGATCAAAGCATGGCAGCCAACATTGACGCAGGCCTTATCGCACGTTTGCTACAGCAAAAAGAGCGCCACCCATTGCCTGACCAAGTCCAGTTAGAAGGCTTTGACTTTTCGATAGACCGAGAACAAACCTGTCCAACGATTGAAGAATACGAGCAATACGAAAAGGATAACCCAACCTGGGGCATGCCTTTTGGTATGCCAAATCTATCAAACAGTGAATACCACACACTCATGACTTGGTTGGAAAACGGCGCAATAATGAACGTTCACCGACCTGTTAGTGAGAAAGAGCAAGCGCAAATAGATAAGTACGAAGCATTACTTAACCACTCTGATTTGAAAAATCAGCTGATGGCTAGGTATATATATGAGCATTTATTTTTATCTCATCTCTACTTTTCGGAACTCGATGAAGATCCCCGATTCTTCACGCTCGTCCGCTCTGCTACACCACCAGGACAGCCCGTCAAACGTATTTCAACGCGTCGCCCGTACGATGATCCAGGGGTTGAACGTGTGTTTTATCGAATTATTCCAGAGCAAGGGACCATAGTAGATAAAACTCACATGCCATTCGCGTTAAACAAGCAACGCATCGAGAACTGGAAAACTTGGTTTATTAATGCTGATTACACGGTTAGCCAGCTACCGAGTTATGAACCAGAAGTTGCTGCAAACCCGATGACATCATTCATCGACCTTCCAGTGAAATCGCGCTTTAAGTTCATGCTAGATAATGCGCAAAATACAATAATGGCATACATCAAAGGCCCAGTTTGTCGTGGACAACTGGCATTGAATGTTATCAATGATCGCTTTTGGGTGTTTTTCCTTGATCCAGATAAAGCAGACATCCCAGAAGTAAATGAGTTTTACCGATCTCAGGCTGATAATCTAAAACTACCGGCAGAACAAGAAAGTAACACGCTACCTGTTACCAACTGGGTCAAATACGCGCGTCAACAAGCTCGCTACCTAGAGGCTAAATCTGAGTTCACTAATAACTGGTTTAAAGAAGGTGAAAACCTATCCACCGATGTAATTTGGGATGGTAATGGCACCAACCATAATGCGGCATTAACGATATTCCGCCATTTTGATAGTGCTTCTGTTGTTCAAGGGTTAGTTGGTGACCAGCCTAAAACAGTGTGGATTCTTGACTACGCGCTCCTAGAGCGTATCCACTATCTGCTTGTTGCTGGGTTTGACGTTTACGGTAACTTCGGCCACCAGCTCATGACACGAATGTTTATGGACTTCTTGCGTCTAGAAGGCGAAAGTAACTTTATCTCGTTGTTACCCGCCGATATGCGCCATGAACTTCAATCTAGCTGGTATAAAGATCAAAGCCCACAGTTGAGTGACTTTTTACAACGAAATGTGAAGCCGTTTAACCAACCAACCAGCGTTCAGTATAAGAGTGACGATCCAAAAACGGAGTTGGTGGAGTTGTTGAGAGAACATGTCTCAGATGTGCTTCTGCCTCGCTACGAAATTCAAAACACGGCTCTTTCTGCGAGTAGTGAAAAGCAACTAAAACGTATTGACCAAGTTCGTGGTGAAGGCCTAAAAACCGTTCCGCAAATCACTATGCTTATGGTGAGAAGTCAATCAGGGGAAGATGAACTGTTCACCTTACTTCACAACAATGCACACACAAACATCTCTAGCTTGTTTGATGAAGAAAGTAACCGTGACTTTGCTAACGATGATATGACCATTGTACGCGGCGTTGTGGGAAGCTACCCTGCGGCATTTTTCTCGATCAACGAAAACCAAGTAAAAGATTTTGTCGATCAATTTAGTGCCATCCAAAACGAGTCCGATTACGTTAAGTTATTGGATAATTTTGCGATTCGTAGAAGCTCAGAAAAATTCTGGTCATTTAGCGATCGTTTACACAATTGGTACCGTACAAAACAACCGATCGAATTTGGATTACTTGACTATAATCGTTTTGAGAATCGATGATGATTTAAGGGGGTTCTCATGGGTATCCGAGATAACATTGCCGCTCTTGAACAACAGATTTACGTTGCTTGTTCTGAGGGAGACTACGAAACGGTCAATATGCTTGAGCATCAACTCGAATACTTACGTGGCAAAGTGGAACATCCTTTTGATGATGACCCTTATGCCCTAGACACTCGATTCGAGTGGGAAGATGACATGACCGAATAGAAAAAACCTCCGGAAAGCCGGAGGTTTTTTTATTTTCAATGCTCGATGGATTACTTCGCCATTAACTCATCCAGAGCTTGAATTGATGCAGACACTTGAGAAACTAAATCATCTTTAGTCGCATTATAGGTATCTAGAGGTTGAGGCGCGGCTTCAATTGCTTGGCAAGCGTTCATTAGCGCAGTTAGTCCTAAACTTCCTGCACTGCCCTTTAATTTATGGGCAAGGTTCTTTACTTCTTTACTATCATTGTCCTCAGCAGACGCTTGCAGCTTGCTTAATACATCGGTGCTGGTGGCTCTAAACAGATTAATAATGTGCAACATCTTATCTCTGCCCAAGATTTTCATATCGGACTCAATCACGCTCGGATTAATGATAACCACATCGGGTTCCTTTGTTTTAGGTGCTTGAACGACCTTTGATTGTAGCTCTTGTTCTTGAGGCGAAATTTGATCAAACGGGGTACAGTCGGCATTTTGTGGCAACAACAACGGCTTTCCGTCTAGCGCATCCTGAATCAATGCCGCGAGTGCCTCTTTTGCCAATGGCTTAGGCAAGTATCCGTCAAAACCAGCGGCTAGATAGCGCTCAACTTCTTCCGCAAAAACGTGCGCAGACACTGCAATCATTGGCGTGACGGCAAGCGCTTTATTGGCCGGCTTATCACACTCAATCCGCTTTAAGCGTTGGATCAACTCAGTTCCATCACAATCAGGGAGGTTGATGTCGACCAAAGCGATATCAAAATCTTGTGTGCTGATCAGTTGCTCTGCTTGTGAGCCGTTTTCTGCCATCACGACTTGATGCCCCATGCTTTCTAGAAAACCTTCCGCGACCACTCGGTTGACTTCATTATCTTCTACCAGCAAGACCTTTGCTTTCACTTTGCAACGTGCGGTTGCCACGGTTCCTGTTTCAACAGGTTCGCTTTCCTCTAACGGAATAGAGAACCAGAATCGGCTACCATTTCCCTCTTCGGAATCGACTTCTAAAACACCGCCCATCGCTTCAATGATTCGCTTACTGATAGCAAGTCCAAGCCCCGTGCCTCCAGTTTGGCTCATCCCACCTTCAGCTTGCGTGAAGGCATCAAACAACGTTCTCTGGTATTTTTTGGCAATTCCTATTCCAGTGTCTGATACTTCAAACAGGACTTGCGACTCGTCCTCAGGGTTCAGGCTAACGTAGATATCAATTTCTCCTTCGTCAGTGAACTTAATCGCGTTACCAACAAGATTGTTCAGCACCTGACTGATTCTGGTGACATCCCCTTTCCAGTAGCGACTAACATCACTTTCAATATGGTAGGAGAACAGCAGCTTCTTCTCTTGTGCTCGACTGTTCATTAACTGGAAAGTGTCCTCCACCATTTGGTGTAAATCGAAGCCCATGTGACGAATTTCTAAATGCCCCGCTTCAATCTTGGAGTAATCCAGCACATCATTAAGGATCGCAAGCAACGTTTTACCACTACGATTAATGATTTCCGCATAACGCTTTTGAATTGGGTTGAGGCCTGAGTCAATCAGCAAGCGTGCTGTCCCCAACACTCCGTTCATTGGCGTTCTTATCTCATGGCTCATCGTCGCCAAGAATGCCGATTTTGCTCGGCTCGCTTGCTCTGCTTGCTTGCGAGCTTTAGCGTGATTCAAAACCTCTTCATTCAAACGGCGGTTGGCTTGTTTTAACTGCGAAGTGCGTTGCTCAACAAGCTCTTCTAAATGCTCTTTATGCTCCTCAAGCTCTCGCTTGGCTTGAGCTTCACCCTCTGCTACCACTTTTAGTGCTTGCGCGGTATTACGAGCCGTGATGATGGCCTGCCCCATATGCGCCAACTCATCTTTGCCTTTCACTTCCAACTCAACCGCTAAGTTACCCTGTGCCACAGACAGCAACGCAGCGGAATATTCCGCTAACCGCTTCACAACAGAAAGGTACACCACACGCCATAAAATCAGCACCAATACAATCAAACCAACAATTGAAATAACGGTTAGAGACCACTGAGCGAATTTCAATGTGCTGGTCAATTGGTCTACAGCGACGGTAGTGGTTTTGTTTGAATCATCAACCAATTTGTTGACCGTGCCATTAAGCTCTGAGAACAACTCTAATGTCTTTTGCATCAGCTGTTGTGACTGTTCGTTATTCTCGTATTGCTGCATCAGTATAGAAAATACGACCTGACGCTTACCAAGCTCTATGAGCAGTTGGCTCATTTGCTTAGAGCGCGTAGGATCTTCCACAGCGAGTACACGGCGTTGCATGATTTTGAGGTTGCTATCGAAATCACTTTGAACCTGTTGAATTCGCTCAATATTCGTTAATGTCCGAGCCTCTTCAATCTGATTCAACATTTTAAAGGCCAACAAGTGCAGTTCATGCAATCGCTCAGTCAGATCAAGATCGACCTCCACCAGTGCATCTAGCGCCTGATAAACTTGCGATTTTTTATTCGATTCTAATAAGTCATAAATATGCGTGACGTTAGCAACAGCAATGGTGCTTGTATTCTGAACTTGCGTACGAGTTAGTTGTTCTAGCTCTTCACTGAGCAGACGCATTTCTTCAACACGAGTATCTATCTCTTTTGCAAGCCACAGCTTTTTTTCAACCGAAACACCGAGTTCTGCCAAATTGTCGATAACATTCTGAACGTTATTCTCTAAAGCTTCTAACAATTGAGAATCGAACGACTCGCTCCCGAGCTCCTTGATGTGAGTGAGTAAAGACTCGAGCTGTTCGAACAGCACTCGCCCTGACTCCTTTCTTTCCTGCTCGTTTCTTGCGTTCGACAACATTTGTACAGACGAAATAATACGAGTACTCAACTCAGAGACTTGCCTCGCCTCAATCATGGCGGGAATCGCAGAATCCACGACATTTCTTTCGGTTTTGGCAACCAAAGAAAATCCAGACACACCAATAAGTGCCGATAACATGACCAGTATTGCCATCGCAATGAAAGACAACAAAAGTTTACGACCGATGCTTGCAGTTGCTAGCAGCATATTTTCATGACCTTAATGTTCGTGTTCAGCGACATATTACGTTATATTTTGCAGTGTTTACTTAATCTATGCCAACGAACTTCATTTCATGGTTAAAAATCAACACGCATTTCGCACATTTTTCAAACATTCTGCAGCCACTTTAACCCTAGTTGCTTCTTTGCCAGCGGTTGCCGCAGAGAAAATATGTGCAATATACCCTCACCTAAAGGATTCATACTGGTTGTCAGTAAACTATGGAATGGTGTCCGAAGCGAAAAGAGAAGGTGTCGAGCTACGAGTCCTTGAAGCGGGCGGCTACCCAAACAAAACCCGTCAAGAACAACAACTCGCACTGTGTAACCAATGCGGAGCAGATGCGGTTATCCTTGGGACCGTGGACCCACAGGCTTACGAGCATTCACTTAAAAATTGGGTGGGGAATACTCCCGTTTTTGCTACTGTGAACCAACTCGACTTGGATGAAGAACAAAGTGAGTTGCTAAAAGGGACTGTCGGTGTTGACTGGCATTGGATGGGATACGAAGCGGGTCAATATTTGGCAGCTCGCCATCCAAAGGGGTCAGGAAAAACCAACATTGCCTTACTTTTGGGGCCGCGAACTCGTGGTGGTACGAAACCCGTTACTGCCGGATTTTATGAAGCGATACAAGGAAGTGATATCAACATTGTTGACTCATTTTGGGCAGACAACGACAAGGAGTTACAACGTAACCTAGTTCAACGTGTGATCGATATGGGAAATATAGATTACATTGTTGGCAGTGCAGTGGCGATTGAAGCGGCCATCAGTGAGCTGCGCAGTGCCGGCAAAGCTGAGGAGATCGGTTTAGTTTCTGTGTACTTAAGTCATGGTGTATATCGAGGCCTGTTACGTAACAAAGTACTCTTCGCACCAACAGATAAAATGGTGCAGCAAGGTCGGCTTTCCGTGATGCAAGCAACGCATTACTTAAGAGGTGAAGCTTATGACAAACATGTCTCACCAACCATCAAACCACTGACTCCGAAGACGCTTCATGACGACACGATCGAAGAATCGTTATCTCCGTCAGAATATAGGCCGACATTCCGTGTTAAGGCTGTTGATTGAAAGACCAAAAACGTGTTCTATTGAGTCACAACAATTTTAAAATCATACAAACGGAAACATCTTGATGCAAAAAACCATTCGTACCATGCCAACCCATAAACATGTGGCTTTGATTGCTCACGACAACTGCAAACCTGAGCTACTTCGCTGGGTAAAAGAAAACAAAGAAAAGCTACAGAGTCACTTCCTTTACGCAACTGGCACGACAGGACACATGCTGAGTAAAGAAACTGGACTTGCGATCAAGAGCATGATCAGTGGTCCGATGGGCGGTGATCAACAACTAGGCGCTCTCATTTCAGAAGGCAAAATCGACGTTCTCGTTTTCTTTTGGGATCCACTGAATGCCGTACCTCACGACCCAGATGTTAAAGCGCTTCTTCGTATTGCTAGTGTTTGGAATATTCCTGTAGCAACGAACCGAGCCACCGCTAAGTTTCTGTTTAACTCCCCTCTTCTTGAGCAAGAAGTAGACATCGAAGTGCCGGATTACGAAGCCTATCTTGCTGAGCGCATGTAAGCTTTGATGCCAACCGAATAAAGCAAGGGCGATACCAAGTATCGCCCTTGCTGTTTTTAACATTCTAAACGTTGCATTTAACGGGAAGTCACGATGGGATAGTCACCATTAACGAGCTCTTGAACGAATGCAGATCCCGCACCAGTATGCGTAATCCAAACCTTCTCTTTCGCACGTGTAATCGCCACGTAAAATAGCCTGCGCTCTTCTGCGTAAGGGAATTTGTCTTTGGACTCCGTCAACGCACCATCAATGTGAATTTGCTTCTTCTTAGCGGGGAATTGCCCCTCATCCACAGAAAGAATAATCACAAAGTCAGCTTCGCGTCCTTTACTCGCATGGCAAGTCATAAAGCGAATATCGAGATTAGGGAAACGTCGCAACCAATCGTCGAACAAATCGGGCTTATGATAATGGTTACGTCCTAGCAATAAAACTGACTTGGTTTGCTTGGCTTGTTGATTCAAGTGGTCCAAGATCTTTTCCACTTGATTGCTCGGCGCGGTATGTACGCTCTTCTGCTTGCGTTGTTTGTGGCTGTTTAGTGTTTTCGGCAACTGCGATGGGTTTTGCTGCACGAATGTATTCGCTACATCACCAATCTGATTGTTGAAACGATAAGTTGTATCTAAGTGATGAACGGTTGAGTGAGCAAAGCGTTCTTTAAAACCAGTGATAAGATCGACATCCGCTCCTGCAAACTGATAGATCGCTTGCCAATCGTCGCCAACAGCAAATAACGTGGCACCTGCTTGTTTCTGAGTGGATTCACACAGTGCTTCAATCAATGCCAGACGATCTGGAGAGATATCTTGATACTCATCGACCATAATAAAGCGCCATGGCGAGACAAACTTCCCTTTATTCACATAATCTGTCGCACGACTGATCATGGTTGGGAAATCCACTTGGTTGCTTTCTTTAAGCATTTTCTGCCACGCTGTAAAACATGGCCAGCATAAGGCGAGTTCACTATTTAAACGCGTATAGTCTTGGTGGTTTACGAGCTTTTCTTGTACTTGCTTTTTGGTCAAGCCCACCGCCGCTAAATGAGACAGCTGCGAATCTAGCCAAGCGATCAGTTTTGGATTTTCTGAATGGCTTCCTAACTCATCATCCCCTTTTAGGTACGCAATCGGCCATTTGTCTAAATGTTTTTGCCAACGTTTAAAGTTGGTGGGTGTCATCCAATGTTTTTTCAACCAGTCTACACACCATGCTGTTCGTTGATTTTCGTCCAACGCTAAAGGACTAATTTCGACAGGTTGCTGTTCGACTTGTTTAAGAATATACAAGCCCAACTGATGGAATGTGTTGACGCGCACACCGTCTGCCGCCATGCCCACTTTATCTACTAAGCGTTCTTTCATTTCAGTCGCCGCATCACGACCGAACGCTAACATGAGAAGCTCTTCTGCTTGAGCTTGATGGCTTTGCAACAAATAGGCAACTCGTGCGGTTAAAACGCTGGTTTTGCCCGAGCCGGCCCCAGCAAGAACTAAGTTGTGGTCGTCGTTGAGCAATACCGCATATTGCTGGGATAAATTCAAAGGAGAGGATTCAATTTGATTAAACAGCACTTCCCAATTTGGACGTTCTGCTTCTAGCCAATCGCGATTACGCTCACCAAGCGCCTCAGAGGTATCAATGAGCCAAGGCTCTATTTGCGACATACGATTCGGCATTCGCATTTTGGCTTCTTCTAGGGTGGTTTTCATCTCGCTTAACTCTTGGTTAAGGCTTTCAACCCAGGAGACCACTTGAGAATGCGATAAGTAAGCAGGCAAGTGCTTTAGTTTGTAAAGCTCTTCTTCCCACTTAGGTAGATACTCAGCCAGTTTTCGGCACTGAGTGTTGTGCCACTCTTGATATTGACGAACGGCCTCAAGCGCAAACTTTCGGCATTGCGGCCACGGTAAACCTTGGACTAGCCAGCTTTGTTGTTTGCCTTCGTGTTCATGAGCAAAAAACTGTAAAGAGCTCCATAATAACCCACGCTTTACGCTAACTTTGCCATTCCAGATCGTAAAAGGAATATGTTCTTCACTGCCTATCGAGCTTAATAAAACACTGTTCTCTTTTATTTCGACGTGATGGTACTCATTTTGAATAAAAAACTGTGCTTTGCTAGTGGCAGTAAGCTGCATGAAACGTGCGCCTTTTAGTTTAGAAGTTGTCGATTTATATCATTTTAAGGCGCTAAATTGTAGCAACGGCGAGCACCTAAGTAAGCTTCTTCTTCTATTCTTTAATAAAATTCACATTACTGTCGATTTAATAACCTAAAGCTGAGGTTATTTGAAGCTGGCTTTACAATCCTCAATACATGACCTGGCAGTTTTAATATAAGTCAATGACATCCCTGCTGATTTTATCAGCAACCACGAATTTTTCTTAAAGTAAATCATAAACGCGCTATAGTGGGTCTGGTAGTATTCCCCCTGTTCTTCATCGGAAACATAAGGCGCATTGTGCAAGCAACTTCTAAATTTCGGCTATATTGGGCAAACAAGACGATA
The DNA here is from genome assembly GCF_033337395.1 of Vibrio sp. YT-19(2023). NCBI lineage: Bacteria > Pseudomonadati > Pseudomonadota > Gammaproteobacteria > Vibrionales > Vibrionaceae > Vibrio > Vibrio sp. YT-19(2023). The sequence continues at coordinate 10,974 of NZ_JAWOQN010000014.1, forward strand.
AATTACAGCGTTCTTATCCTTATTACCTTACTGGGTGTGGTTATCCCAACTTGGTACTTCGAGCAAAACACGCTGATAACGCCATTAATATTAGGCGTTATTGCTGCTGCTTTGGCTGAAAGTGATGACAGTTTCACTGGACGCATCAAGGCTCTGATTCTCACCTTTCTCTGTTTTGCGCTTGCTGCTTTTTCAATTGAAATCTTGTTCGATACCCCTTGGGCTTTTGCGTTGGGATTATTTATCTCAACCTTCGGCTTCATCATTCTTGGAGCGATAGGTCCTAAGTACGCGAGTATTGCTTTTGGTTCGTTGCTGATCGCTATTTATACTATGCTTGGCGCACATGAAAGCACCAACATTTGGTTTCAGCCACTACTGCTTTTGACTGGTGCCGCATGGTATTACTTCATGTCCATGATTTGGCAGATATTTTGGCCTCTTCAACCGGTGCAACAAAGCTTAGCCAATGTGTTCTTCCAAATGGCGAATTATCTTGATGCGAAAGCCAAGCTTTTTCACCCTGTGACCAACTTGACGCCACAACCGCTACGGATTGAAGCTGCAAAATGCAATGCTGCCACGGTTACGGCACTAAACGCTTGTAAAACCACATTACTTAACCGATCGAAACGGGGTCACATTGATGGGCCTAGTGACCGATTTTTAAATATTTATTTCATCGCTCAAGACATTCACGAACGCGTCAGTTCTAGCCATTATCGCTATCAGGATTTAGCGACCGAATTTGAACGTTCTGATGTGCTGTTTCGTTTTAAATATCTTTTGGAGTCTCAAGCCCAAGCGTGTCGTGATATTGCACTAGCCATTCAGCTAGGAAATGAATACTCCCATACCGATCAATCTATTCTGGCATTAGCTGAAGTACAAAACTCTCTTGCTTATCTAGAAGAACAAAAGCAAGGGCACTGGAAACGTCTGCTGATGCAGTTAACATATTTATTCAATAACTTAGCGACGGTAGAAAAACAACTTAATAACATTAACAACCCAGATGTTGAAGGCCTCGAAGAAGATACCCTCGCCGATACCAACCCACACACGCTAAAGGCGATGTGGCAGCGTATATCAGCAAATTTACACAAAGATTCGATGCTGTTTCGGCATGCATTACGTATGTCAATTGCCTTAACGATTGGCTATGGAATCATTCAAATATTCAACATCGACCGAGGTTACTGGATACTCTTAACCACTTTATTCGTATGCCAACCGAACTACAGTGCCACTCGCCAAAAATTGACGGCGCGAGTAATAGGTACATTAGCTGGTTTGTTGATTGGTGTACCATTGCTGACTTTTTTCCCTTCTCAAGAAAGCCAGTTAGTATTTATCGTTATCTCTGGAGTGATGTTTTTCGCCTTCCGGATGAACAACTATGGGTACGCGACTGGTTTTATTACACTGCTCGTCCTCTTCTTATTTAATCAACTAGGTGAAGGTTACGCAGTTGTCCTTCCTCGACTAGCAGATACCCTCATCGGGTGTGTGCTTGCAGTAGGAGCTGTATTAGTTATTTTGCCCGACTGGCAGTCGAGAAGGCTTCACAAAGTTATGTCGGATGCGATAGAGGCGAACAAGCAGTATCTCGATCAGATCATTGGTCAGTATAGAATCGGCAAGAAAGACAATTTGAGCTACCGTATCGCTCGCCGCCAGGCCCACAATAATGATGCCTCACTCTCTTCTGCGATTAGTACGATGCTGGCGGAGCCTGGCAAATATCGCGCAGCTGTTGATGAAAGTTTTCGCTTCCTAACGTTAAATCACGCAATGTTGAACTATATTTCTGCATTAGGCGCGCACAGAACTCGCATCGAAGATGAGTCAATTCATAAACTCGTTTTAGATGCTCACCGTTGTATTCATCAGCATCTGGATGTACTTCATAAACAGCTTCACCAGCATTGTGAGGAGTGTGACCTATCTAATATTGATGATGCTGGACTCGAGCAACGCTTAAACGAATGGCGCGATGAAGACGACAGCTCTGCCCGCATGGTATTGCAGCAACTTCATCTTATCTATCGCATGCTCCCAGAGCTTCATTCACTTGCTAGCAAGTTTGCCGTCAGAGTAAGTTAGTAACATTCAAACCATATGTAAGAGGGAAGCGCTATACCGCTTCCCTTTTTTTCTTTTTACGTTTCCACCTACCCCAAAGTGGGTAATTATGTACCTTCTTAGGAAAAATCTGACGTATCACTTAACACACCTTGACAATATTCGGACAAAAAGCAATCGATCAAATTCTAATCTATTTTGGTTGAATAAATATGTTGTATCCAAAGGATGAAGAATTTCGGGCAACGACGGATAAACCGAATCACGACGAAGGTATTGAGATGAACGCACAACAATTTAATGAACTTAAACAAAAGCTCAGTGATTTAACGGCAAGTCAGTTAAAGTCATTACAAGGTGAGATCAGCGTGAAACTAAATAAAGCGCAAAAACCGGTTCTATCTGGTGAAGAAAGAGAAATGCTTGCCAAACTGTTTGCCTAATCAAGTCATTGATATAAAACACTTGAACGTTTTATAAACTCCACCTATGCTCTCACTATCATAATGTTGGGAGTAGTGATGTGCCTGTATCGGGAATTCAATCTGGACACCACATCGTTCAGATGTCACAACAAATAGCCGAGAAAGCTGCACATGGCATTAGCAATAATGTAAGTAAGGTTAAAGAAGAGCTTTCTGATCACAACATCGATTTAGCTGCGGTTGCGGATGTCGCAATAACAGCCTCAACACCTAGCCTTCCCTCTCAAAAAGTTGAATCTCTCATCAACCTAGCACAAGCCGCTGGTTATAACCGAGTTGGCGCGTCTGTCATAGAGAAAAACAATGAAATCATTGGCAGCTTGCTAGACATCCACGTTTAGGCGATTTAACGTCAAATTATCGCTATTTTAATTTCCAACTATCACTATAACGTCGTAACAAGATAACCCCTTTGCTTCGTTCTTGCTTTCTATTTCGATTCAAATATCTCCTGTTTAAAATCAAGCTTTCCCGAAAAAAATGGGCGGCTTATCAGAGCCGCCCATTTTTATGTTGCATACAGGTTTATCCGTTATCAATAACACCGTTGTTGAGCAATGACTCTACAATCTCGTTGGAGCTGAGACCGTTGAAGTCGATTGAAGTACCTAAGTTTTCCACGACAATAGTCTGTTGAACATTTGCATCCGTCGTAATGTTCAGAGAAACACTTTCCGTCGATGCATCGTAGTCTGCCGAAATGTGACCAAGCAGATCATCCATGTCGATCATTGAGTTATTGAGATCAGAGATAACTTCACGTAAATCGATACTGTCTTCGTTAACAGTGAAGTCAGTAATGGTATCCACTGCCCCTTCATCAACGGAATCTACCGTCCACTTGAAGATATCGCTGCCGTCTCCACCCGTTAAGATATCTGAGCCTAAGCCACCGATAAGAACGTCATCGCCATCGCCACCCAGAATAACGTCGTCACCGTCGCCACCAATCAAATTGATACCTGTGTCTCCACCGACTAAATAGCTGTCGTCCACTGCGGTTGACTGGTCAATATCGTCGCTATCACTACTCACATCCAAACTAATTTGGACAGGTGAAGACTGCGCTTCATCGCCATTAGATTCCGTTGATATCGCCGTAAGCGAAATATCGTAAGAACCGACATCAATACCACTGTTAGTATCTGTTGCGACAATTTCTAGCGTATCAATTTCATCGCTTGGTACTGTCCAAGTGGTACCATCGAAGCTAATGCCTGATGGAGAAACGCCACTTGTTACCTCAGCACTAGCTGGTACGCCCGTTAGCTCCAAAGACAGCACCTCGTCAATATCAGTAAGCGCCGCCATGATTCCGACAATCGCTAAACCTTGACTGCTCGCGGTTTGGCTAGCCGCAATTTGACGAATGTAATTAAACTGAGGATTGATACTCAATGTAGGTGCATCAGCTACAGGTGTCACATTGATAGTGAAGTCTTGATTCGCTTCCAATGCGGTACCCGATGCATTTTCGAAGTACACGCCGTTGTCTTCGACTTTCACCGATAAAGTGATTGAAGCTGCGTTGACATCTCCTGCATCCACAAATACCCCCTCAGAAGCGTCTGTTGCTCCAAGAACGGAGTTAATATTATCTGGTGTGCCCATTAGGGTGATTTCACCAGCCATCCCCGCCCCAACAGTCACACCACTACCTGCTGGCGGCTCGACACGAAGGTCGCCCTCGGTAACTGTAAGAGTCACGGTCATGCTTTCATTTGCTTGTGCGCCCGCAAAGTCGACGTCACTCACACTAATACCCGTTATTTTCTGGCCATTGGCTTCGTTGATCGTATCCGTTACCGACGTTGCAGTGATTTCAGGTGCGTCATTGGTCGCTTCAACATTCAACACTGCTGTGCCCGCGATTGTAATTGGGTCTGGAGCGCCGTTAGTGGTTCCGTCATCTGTGATTTCATAAGTGAAATTAACGTCACCAAAGAAATCTGCTGCGGGTTCAAACGTCCACTCTGTCGCACTCACTTGAGTCAGCGTGCCGGAAGTTGGGTCCACTAACGCAACATTATCGACGGTCAAGTTGTCTGACTCAGGATCACTTGCGTTGCTCAGCAACTCAGTAGCCGTAATAGTTACCGAACCACCATCTTCTTCGGTACTACTCAACGTTACCTCTGATGTTACCGGTGCATCGTTCACCTCAGTGACTTCGAAGGTCGCCGTTCCTGACACCGTTTTAGGATCTGAAACGCCGTTCGTTGTACCGTTGTCGGTAATGTCGTAGGTCAGATCGACCTTGCCGTTGTAGCCAGGCGCAGGAGTAAATGACCATGTACCTGTTACGTTGTCGAAATCCAATGTGCCGCTGCTTGGATCAACCAACTGGACATTGCTCACCATCAAGGTGTCGTTTTCAATATCAGACGCATTCGCCAACAAATCAGCTTGGGTAATATCAACCGCCGTACTGTCTTCTGCGATATCAGAAAGTGTCACTTCAGACGTCGTTGGAGCATCATTGACTTCCGTTACGTTGAACGATGCGCTGCCGTTAACCGATTTAGGATCGGACGCACCATTTGTCGTGCCATCATCTGTAATGGTGTACGTGATTTCAACTGGACCGTTGTAATCTGGTGCTGGGGTAAATTCCCACTCTCCCGTGCCACTGTTGAAAGTAATGCTGCCCGAATTCGGATCCGTTAACTGAACATTGCTAACCGTGAGATTATCGTTCTCTACGTCTGTCGCATTCGCAATAAGATCCGCTTCAGAGATGGAGAACACACCACTGTCTTCTTCAATATCCGGTAGCGTCACTGGCGTAGTTTCTGGGGTATCATTCACCGCTGTTACTTCAATATTGAAGCTGCTGCTGTTGGTATTTAGGGTGTCATCTACCCCACCAATTACGATACCTTCATTACCTTGGTCATCGACTGTCACGTCCACCTGAACGTCACCAAAGAAGTTCAGCTCTGGGTTAAACTCAATCAGACCGTCTGCAATGGCATTGTTTAGATCGGCCACTGTGCCTTTCAGTTCAACGGAGTCCGTACCATCACCGCTCACGGTTAGGTTGTAAGTAGCGATGAGCGTTGGATTAAGCTCCAAGATACCGCTGTCGACGTTCACATTGAGTACGTATTCAGCATTCGGATCATCGAGTACGGCATCAATATCGGTAATGCTGAAACCATCAAGCAGCATTGGCGTATCTTCTGGTGTTTCCACATCCACGGTATTGACGAACTCTGGACGATCGTTCACTGCTTCAACATCAACAGTGACATCAAACTCCTCTGCGGAGCCCAAGCTTTGACTGCCATCGAGCCCAGTATCAACGGCTTGCACTTTGAAATGCAGCGAACCATCCCATGAGTTATCGTTGCGATCACCAGAATTAAACACCACTTGATCCAAGTCTTGAGCATTGATTTCTAAGACAAAAACGCCGCCGCCTTGGTCAGTAAATACTGTCCCATCAGGTAATGAAACGCTCGCCCCATCAGGGACATTTGAGACCTCAACTCTCAGCGTCTCTGGATCATTTTCCTGGTAGTTTGCACCATCTCCGATGGACTCTTTGTTATCAACCACTAACGCATTTACATTAATAACAATGTCTTCGCCCTCATTACCTGCAGCCGAAGTGTCGGGATTCACATCAACATCATCACCAATAGGATTAACAATCAGCGTAAAGTTGTTGTTTCGTTCCGTTGGTACTTGTAGCAACTCCTCTTGAATGAAGACCGTAATACCTATCTCAGCCTCGCCACTAAAGTGTTTTGGCGGTTTAATTTGGATGTCACTCAGGTCAATGGACGTCTGAGTGAGATCTTTTAGTTGAATACTCCATTCGCCCCCACCGTTATTCTTAACAACATAATCAGAGGAATTGGATTTAACGATAAAGTCATCAGGAAGTCCCGTTAACTTGAGTGAAACGAAACTCTCAGAACCGTCATTATCGTTCAGGCTGATCGAAACACCAGAGCCCGATTGATTCAGCGAAATTAAAGTATCTTCGTCACCAATCACCGTGATTGGCTGCGTCGGATCGGCACCTGTAATGGTAATGTCATCAACGACTGGCGTAACTTCAAATGTGACATCGTCAGTGAAAGTTCTTACATCTATATTATCGCCAGAGTTATTCAAGATAGACTGATCAAACACAGCTTCATCAGTAATTTCTCCCTCGATATTAATCTTGACGGTATTTTGGCCACCACCTACGGGGTAATTTTCTTTTGGCTTAAACAGAACATTGTCAAGCGCACCAGCTAAAATCTCAGCTTCATTAAACTCAATACTGGTTCCTAAGCTGTTACCATTGGCATCAACAAACTCACCTAATGTTGTGTCATCAAGCTCTAACTTGATGTTCGTTAGTGTTTCTCGACCACCTTGAGTGTTGTTAAATTGATCGGCAAAATCAACACTCAAGTTAAGTTGGATTAAGCCATCTTCGTAACCAACACCATCCGCCGTGGGAACGTCGTTATTTAGATCAGTCACAGGTTGTTTGTTTGCATCCAAGCCGAAAGTACCGACGATATCTACTCTTACATTTGGTGTGACATCGCTATCCAACGGCTGATCCCCGGCTGAACTCGGAACGTCTGCAACCGGTAAAACCTGAACAGGAAACTGAACATTATTTTCTTTTTCATCACCGGACTCAGTGTCTTTAGTGACGAACCGAATTGGTAATTCGAAATCACCTGCGTAATCTTCTGCCAAGTGCATCGTCAAACCATCAAGGCCAGTAATATTTCCACTCGCATCGATATGGGCTTGGAACACGTATTTACCATTGACAAAGTCGATATCCGTCCCCGTGATCACCAAGCCAGGAGGAATACCAGGAGCTGAAGGATCGACGATAATAGTCAAGACATCCTCCACGCCATCTGCATTAATCGCATCAACTTTCGACGTTAACTGAGCACCAAGGTTGATAGAATTATCTTCCAACGCTTGAATTTGGACATCATCAGCCACCTGAATCTCTGCCGCTACACTCATTTGTGGTGTTAGAACGGTAGGAAATTCAAGTGTCACATCCGTTTGGCGCATGACCGTCGCATCTTTTTCGTTGCCCAAATCTTCGCCCAAATCATTCACTTCTGCGTAAATGGTTAAGCCAATTTGAGAGAGACCACCGTTATCGCCATCGTCACTGTCATCGTTTGGTGTTAAATCAAGTCCAGACGGCGCTTTAATTGAGAAGTTTTCTTCATTAGTTACTGTCCAACGACCTCCACCTTCATTTAGTGCACCGACGATAACCAATTGTTTGAGGATCTCAGGGTCCACATTGTGAAATTGAACAACAAGTTGAGTCACCACTTCATCTGAAGACGCATCAAACTCTTGGTATTTAATGATATGAGCACCAGATTCGCCCCCCATAGAAGTGTTGATCGTAAAGTCAATGTTACCTTGATCGTCTGACTTCACGATATCGATAGCACCACCACCACTTTCAGTGACAAGCAGACGGGTTTGGTCGTCTATTGCCCCCGTCTTATCCTCTGGCTCAACGATTGGATTAACTTGGACATTCACCGTACCATTGATGGTTTTCTCAGCGATACCTTCACCGGGATTCGAAGCGTCAACATATTCATGGTCAATCTCTTTCACAGTGACGGTTGTGGTCAAGTCAAAGTCAGTACTTGAATCCTGCTCCAACTGGACTTGAACATAGCCACTTTGAGAGATTCTAGCGGAAAAATCTTGCTCTGATTCACCAGCTTGCGGTGAAAGCGTTAGTGTTCCAGAAACAAGCGCTTGTGCCACACCATCTACATAGACCGTGCTGCCTGGAGGAAATCCAGAGATGGTTACATCACTAAAGAATTCATCGGTATCAGGGCTTTGTACGAGCGTCGGTTTCCAATCGATGTTAAAGCGCGTATCTTCATCTCCCTCCGATCGAACAACGTAGTTATCTTGAGCATCAATAACGGGTTCGACCTTGATCCTTACCTCTCTTTCAATCACACGACTATGACCATCATTCTCGGTAACAATGATCGTCCCTGTAATCGCAATATTTTCAGTTGAAGAGGCTTCCGGAATAATTTGAATACCGGAATTAAAATTCAGCCCAGTGATGTTTGCTTCGTAAATCGGTTGACCGTTACCATCATAGCCAACAAAGGTGAGGTCAACGCTTGAGCCGTCTGAATCTACGACACGAACACCGTCGGGGATGTTGGACAGGATAACAGTAATGGCTTCTGAATCATCCTGTGGTCTATCGGCAACTTCACCAGATACAACCGAGAAGTTAAGGTTTACAACACCATTCTCTTCGATAGTCGTCTCTATCCCGGCCACATCTCCGTCTACGAATCGGCTCCAAACGTTCCCCGCGTCAATTAATACCGTGTCTGGTATGTCAGCAACACCTTTTACACCAACGATGACGGTCTTACTGCCCAGTGACAACACATCTTCTGTCGTACCGGTAGACAATGATGCTGTGTCTTTCACAATGCCTTCGACATTGAAAGTAAAGTCATCATTGCTGTGCAACGGAGGAAGAACTTCGACGTTCGCTAATTCAGACTCTGGCACTTCGTAATAAAGTACATTGCCGCCTGAATCGGTCACTTCTACTATCTGACTTGAGTTTGCTGAGTCCAGCCACACCAGAGTAACCCCATCAATTGAGAAGTTAGAAATGCGCACAAATAACGCTTCAGAACCATCTAAGTCCGCTGATGGTTTCATGGTGATCACTTCACTTAATTGGAGTGGGTCGTGATCAGTGACAGGGTCTACCGTATTTTGAGTTCGAGCGTTATCCTCAAACACATTAATTCGGTTTACAGTAAAACTACCTTTATCCGCAACTGGGTTTACATCAATAATGATGGTTTCGGTTTCTGAGCGAGCGGTATCTTTCCCAAGCAGTGGATTGTTGTTTTCCGTCGTAATAGCGGTGACATCAATTCTGATTTCACCCGAGAAGTTATCTATCGGATCAACTTGAACTTCATCAATTCGGCTTGCATCCACCAGATAAACACCACCGGATTTTGGTATCGCACTACCATCTGAATAGACTAACTCTGCGCTACCTTCTCCTTGTGTAAAGACAAGCTCGTACACAATGCCTTCAGGGTTACTAGTGTCTTGGGTTTCAGCCGTGATGTTAAGTGCGACATTGTTTCCATCTTCATCAACCGAGTAGTTAAATTCGCTGCTTGCCGTCCACGTTGCAATATCTGCGACGGCAGCAACTTCAATGTCTAAACGACCATTAATCGTATGATCTGGCGTACCATTGTTAAGAATTTCCACGCGGATACGAGGATCGATACCAGAAGCATCGGTTGATGTATGACGATCTGGTACGAAGTACAAGTTATCTAACGAGACAAGCTCACCATTGAATGACTGCTCAACATTTGATGCGTCGAGAACAACCGTATTGCCCACAGATGTTAATTCAATGTAGTTGCCACTGCCGTCTCGGTAGTAGAACGTACCGTTGTGAGTATCAGCATCTCGAATAGTGATGTCACCTAAGCTCTCGTTACGGTCGATATCGTGTAAATTGATAACCAAGGCGACTTTCGCAGGGTTAACATCCAGCGTCGACAAGTTGTCCTGAGTATTTGCAGAGTCAACGCCCACAACGACACCATCACGCCCTTGGTCTTCGAACGCAGTAACGGTAGACGTGTCAATTTGCGCATTGCGGTCTCTTATCGAGATATCCACATCGGCATCTGCGATATCGCCATCACCATCGGTTGCAACAACGTTGATGGTGAAATCAATCGAGTCGGTTTCGGTATGGTCAAGATCGTCATTCGGACGGAATGACACACTGCCATCGGTTCGAACAACCAAACGACCGATTTCAGTATCTACTCCGTCAAGAACCTTGTGAACGAACACAACTTGGTTGCTGCCGTTTAAATCAACAGAATCGGAATCAACACCGTTTTGCTTGAAGTAAATGCCTGAATCATCAGCCGAGAATGAAGTCACTTGTGCGCCGTCAGCACCAAGGTCATCATCCCCCTCTACAGGGTCTCGGAATAAACGAACCGTGCGGCTGCCTTGTCCCTCAACACGCGAAATAGATGCATCGTGCAAGGTTGGAACATCATCGGTAATCGTCACTGGTAAGTTAATACCGGCCGTATCGCCATCGACATCGGTCGCAAAGACTGGGAGATCAAGTATGAGTGTATCTTCGCCTTGAGTTGAGTGATCTAGCGCACCCTCAAGCGTAAACTTGTAAGAGCCGTCAGCGTTCAAAACTAGCGTGAACACTGAGTTACCATCAGGTGTTTGACCTTGATAAGTAAAGTTGTTGTTGCTTACCGCGGTTTGAACTAACGTCACCGCAAGACCACCTGAAGTGACTCCTGGTATCGGGTTAGAAGTAAGATCCAGCTGATAAGAGACAACGGTATCTGCCCCTTCCACCGTATCGAAATTGCCCGTCGCTTCTAGGCTGTCTTTGTTGGTTGCCTGAGAGCCGTTGGCAAGGTCATCCTCATCAACAGTCAAAGCATCTGCTGATTTAATTTCGGGAATGTCATCAACTACGGTAATTGGAAGATTCAGTGATGATGACGTGTCACCATCAAAGTCTGTTACTGTAATTGGAATATCAATGACAAGGTTGTTTTCACCTTGAACAGCGTCATGGTCGATTGGTCCCAACAGCTCAAATTGGTAGCTGTCATTATTCGCATCAAGAGACAGCGTGAAGATCTTAGTTGATGTGCCAGTAATAACCGCTTCGTAACTGGTTACTCCACCATTCGTGCCTACTAAATTCAACTCGATGCTGCTGCCGTTCGACGTTAAACCAGACACGACTGCATCGAGGTCTGAAACTTGGTAGCTGACAATCTTGTCTGCACCAGCAACGACCTCAAATCCGCCGTTCAATACCGTAGAATCATTACTTGTCGTGTCAGATCCACCGGCAAGATCATCTTCATCAACGGTTTGTTGGCTAGAGTCTGTCACTTTCACAATCGCTGGAACATCGTCCACCACGGTGATCGGCAAGGTGATGTTATTGGACACATCGCCGTCAAAATCAGTCGCGTTGACTGGGAAGTTGATGACTAACGAGTTTTCATCGTTACCCGCAGGATGATCAAGTGCACCCAACAGTTCAAATTCATAACTGTCTGCTGAACCATTTAGCGTCAGTTTAAAGACGGTGTCCGTCGTACCTTGTACATAAGCTCGGTACTCAATCACACCGTTTGAATTTGAAAACTCAACCAACTCAAGCGGTTGACCACCTGAGGTAAGTCCAGAAACAGGCGACGTTAAGCTATCCAACTGGAAGCTAACGATAGAGTCGGCACCATCAGTAACGTCAAAGTTGCCACCAATGATATTGGATTCTGGCGTGTCGTCTGAACCTTGGCTTGGAATATCATCCTCATCCACAGACAAGGTACTACCAGTGCTAATAGCATCAATGGTTGGCTTGTCATCTACGATCGTCACTGGCAAGGTCGCAGTGATGGTATCGTTGTCGCCATCCGTGATCTTCACAGGTAGATTCAACAAAATCTCATCAGAGTTAACCGCGTGATCTAACTGACCAGATAACTCAAAGTCGTATTTACCATCTTGATGAAGTGTCAACGTGAAGACCGTCACTCCACCCGGAGTTTGTCCCACGTAAACAAGCGCGTCAGCAGTTGAAGCACCAACGTCTTGAGAAAGTGTTACCTCTTCTCCACCCGATTTCAGATTCGGGATAGGATTTGAGCTTAGATCCAATTCGAAAGCATCAATACCATCTGCGCTAGTGACTTCGAACTCACCTGATACCGTTAACGGCTCTTTAGTGCCATCAGAACCAAGAGGTAAGTCATCTTCGTCGACACGTAGACTTTCAATATTAGTAACAACTGGAACATCGTCCACAACGGTAATTGGCAATGTGAAGGCTGGTGAAGTATCACCATCATTATCTGTCGCCGTCACAGGGAGGTTAATAACAATCTCGTTTTGCTGATTACCATCCGGATGATCAAGCGGCTTCTGTAAATCGAACTCGTAGGTGTTGTTCGTTGCATCCAACGTCAGTTCGAACACCACTTCAGCAGGATTGCCAGCGACACCTTGGTATACGTTCACGCCGTTTGCGCTAGAAGACAGGACTAGGGTGATGGCTTCACCATCTGAAGTCAGTGACGCAACAGGCGTGGTCAGGTCACTCAGCTGAATAGAAGCAACTTGGTCAGCACCTTCGGTGATATCAAAAGTACCTGAAATAACAGTATCTTCTGCACTTGCAGCATCCGTACCTGCTGGTAGGTCATCTTCATCAACGGTTTGTTCGCTGCCTGCTAGCAAACCATCAATGGTCGGAACATCATCCACAACCGTAATTGGTAAGGTGATGTTGTTCGACACGTCTCCATCAAAGTCAGTCGCGTTTATCGGTAAATTTATGATCAGTTCATTCTGGCCATCAGCATTTGGATGATCGAGAGGAGCGAGCAAATCGAACGTGTAGCTGTCATCAGAGGCATCGAGGGTTACACGGAATACTGGTGTCGTCGTGCCATCAATACGAGCTTCGTAAACTGAAACGCCACCTGCGTTTGATACTTCAACCATAACCAGAGATTGACCACCAGAGGTCAGGCCTTGTACTGGCGTCGTTAGGTCAGAAACGCTGTACTCGACAATGCCATCAGAACCATCAGTCGCGATGAAGTTACCGGCAATGCTGTTCGACTGTGTACCATCAGATCCGACTGTTGGGATATCATCCTCATCAACCGTTTGCACACTTGTTGCTTCGATTCCACCAAGTGTCGGCTTGTCATCAACGATCTTGACAGGAATTGTCTCAGCAGAGGTATCGCCATCAAAGTCTGTCGCGATGATTGGGAAGTTCAGTGTCAACTCATCACTATCTACTGCGTGGTCGATTGGACCTTCAAGCGTGAAGTTGTAACTACCATCAGTATTCACTGTCAGCGTAAAGACCGCTTCAGTACCCGCTGTCGCCTCGTAAGTAAAGCTGCCATCACCATTTGCGGTTTCCGTCAGTGTGACTGCCACGCCTTGTGATGTAAGGCCAGCCACTGGTGTTGCAGACGCGTCAAGCTGATAACTTACCACTCGGTCCGAGCCTTGTGTGGTAGTGAAGTTGCCATCGATTGAAATCGGGCCAGTCTGATCTGAACCAATCGTGCCTAGGTCATCTTCATCAACGGTAATCGCATCGACATCGGTAATGGTCGGCTTATCATCCACAATGGTGACTGGGATCGTTTCTGTGGTGGTATCACCATCAAAATCCGTTGCGATGATTGGGAAGTTCAGTGTCAGCTCATCACTACCCGTCGCATGGTCGATTGGACCTTGCAGCGTAAAGTTGTATGAACCATCCGTATTAACGGTCAGCGTAAATACTGCTTCAGTTCCTGCTGTCGCTTCATAAGTGTAGCTACCATCACCGTTTGCAGTTTCAGTCAGCGTGACGACCACACCTTGTGATGTTAGACCATCAACTGGCGTTGCAGCAGCATCCAATTGGTAGCTTACTACCCCATCAGTGCCTTGCGTTGTAGTGGAGTTGCCATCGATTGAAATTGGATCTGAGCCGTCGGAGCCAATCGTCGCTAAGTCATCTTCATCCACGCGGATTGCGTCTACGTCAGTGATGGTTGGTTTATCATCAACGATGGTGACAGGTAACGTCTTCGATGAGGTGTCGCCATCAAAGTCTGTTGCGATAATCGGGAAGTCGATTTGCAGACTGTCGCTATTCACCGCATGGTCTAGTGGGCCCTGCAGAGTAAAGGTGTAGCTGCCATCTGGCTTCACCACCAATTCAAATACGGCATTGCCATCTGCTGTGGCAGTGTAAGTAAAGCTGCCATCACCATTTGTTGTCTCAGCAAGTACGACAGGCTCACCATGAGAGGTTAACCCTGCTACTGGATCTGCTGTTGCATCAAGCTGGTATTTAACAACGCTGTCCGAGCCTTCAGTTGTGCTGAAAGAACCCGACATGAACGCATCATCGTTTTGGTCTGATCCAATTGTGGCAAGGTCATCTTCGTCCACCGTAAGTGGAACAACATTATCGATGGTTGGAACATCATCAGTAATCGTGACTGGAATGGTCGCGGTCGTCGTATCGCCATCAAAATCTGTTGCAATGATTGGGAAGTTCAGAACTAATTCATCGCTGTTTAACGCATGATCCACCGGACCTTCTAGACGGAAGTTGTATGTGCCGTCTGCATTCACGTTCATGGTGAAGACAGGATTGCCATCCGCGGTAGCCACGTAAGTAAAGCTGCCATCGGCATTCGCAGTCTCTACCAAAGTAACAGGCTCACCTTGGGAGGTTAATCCCGAAACAGGATCAGAAGTTGAATCAAGTTGGTAGCTCACCACTCGGTCTGAGCCTTGAGTAGTAGTGAACACGCCTTCAACAAACACAGCGTCAGTTTGGTCTGAGCCAATACCTGATAAATCATCTTCATCCACAGCCAGAGGCACAACATTATCGATGATTGGCGCATCATCCGTGATCGTGACTGGAATGGTCGCCGAAGTCGTATCACCATCAAAGTCGGTGGCAATAATTGGGAAATCAATCGTCAGGCTGTCGCTGTTGGCAGCATGGTCAATCGGGCCTTGCAGCGTAAAGTCGTACGTACCATCTGTTGCGACATTCAACGTGAAGACAGGATTGCCGTAAGCGGTGGCCACATAGGTAAAACTGCCGTCACCATTCGCGGTTTCCACCAAGGTAATCGCCTCACCTTGAGATGTCAGCCCCGCAACAGGATCTGCTGTTGAATCCAGTTGGTAGCTCACCACTCGGTCAGAGCCTTGTGTGGTCGTAAACGCGCCTTCAACGAACAGATCGCCGCCTGGGTCTGAGCCCACACCGCTAAGGTCATCTTCATCGACACTCAACGCATCCACCGCTGTAATGGTCGGTACATCATCAACAATCGTGACTGGAATGGTTTCAGTAACGGTGTCGCCATCAAAGTCGGTTGCGATGATTGGGAAGTTGAGTGTCAGTTCGTCACTATCAACCGCGTGATCAATTGGCCCTTCAAGTGTGAAATTGTAAGAGCCATCAGTATTCACAGTCAAAGTAAATACAGGGTTGCCACCCGCAGTCGCTTCATAAGTGAAACTGCCGTCACCGTTTGCCGTTTCAGTCAGCGTTACCGCTACACCTTGCGATGTTAAACCGTCAACTGGTGTTGATGTGCCATCGAGTTGGTAGCTCACCACTCGGTCTGAACCTTGTGTGGTGGTGAAGTTACCATCAATAGAAATTGGATTGCTTTGGTCTGAACCGATTGACGCTAGATCATCTTCATCAACCGTAATGGTGTCGACGTCGGTAATAACAGGCTTATCGTCCACGATCGTCACAGGGATCGTGGCGTTTGTGGTATCGCCATCAAAGTCTGTTGCGATGATTGGGAAGTTCAGTGTCAGCTCGTCGCTATCAACAGCATGATCGATTGGACCTTCAAGCGTGAAGTTATAGCTACCATCAGTATTCACTGTCAGCGTAAAGACCGCTTCAGTCCCCGCTGTCGCCTCGTAAGTAAAGCTGCCATCACCATTTGCGGTTTCCGTCAGTGTGACTGCCACGCCTTGTGATGTGAGTCCAGCCACTGGTGTTGCTGAAGCATCAAGCTGATAGCTCACTACTCGGTCAGAGCCTTGTGTGGTGGTGAAGTTACCATCGATTGAAATCGGGTCAGTCTGATCCGAACCAATCGTGCCCAAATCATCTTCATCAACGGTAATCGCATCGACATCGGTAATGGTCGGCTTATCATCCACAATGGTAACAGGCAATACGATTTGACTTGTGTCACCATCAAAGTCTGTAGCAATAACGCTAAAATCAAGGGTTAAGCTGTCGCTATTTGCCGCATGGTCAATTGGACCTTGCAGCTCAAAACTGTACGAGCCGTCGGTATTCAAAATTAATGTGAAAACTGCACTGCCATTTGCCGTTGCGCTGTAGGTGTAACTGCCATCTGCATTTTGCGTTTCGGCAATGGAAACGGTTTGACCTTGAGATTGCAGGCCATTTAAAGAATCAGCGTTTACATCCAACTGATACTGTACGACGCCATCAGAACCTTGAGTCGTCGTGAACTGACCTTCAACCAATGTTGGCTGTGATTGGTCTGAGCCTACCGAACTTAAGTCATCTTCATCGACGTTAAGAGCGACAACGTCATTAATAGTTGGCACATCATCAGTAATGGTAACCGGTAGAACAAGTGAGCTGGTGTCACCGTCAAAGTCCGTTGCGACAATAGTGAAGTCTAGAGTTAAGCTATCGCTACCCACAGCATGATCGATTGGACCTTCAAGGGTAAACGAATAAGTACCGTCAGGGTTAACTTGTAAGGTGAAAATAGCGTCCCCTTCTGCCGTTGCAGAATAGGTAAAGCTGCCATCTGAATTGGTTGTTTCCGTCAGAGAGATAGATCGCCCCTGCGATTCCAACCCATTGAGTGGATCAGTGCCGCTCTCTAATTGATAACTTACAACACGGTCTGAGCCCTGAGTCGTCGTGAAGCTACCTTGCGCGAACACAGAGTCGCTTTGATCGGAGCCAATGCTTGATAAATCGTCTTCATCGACGGCTAGCGCATCAACGCCATCAATCGAAGGAACGTCATCTTGAACTTGAATGACAATTTGCGCAGCTTCTGGTGTGTTCGAACCTTCGGTAATAGAGGAGCGGTCACCATCCGCATCTACCGCGTAAACTGGCAGTGAGAAAGTGAGCGAGTCATCGTTAGCACCCGTATGGTCAAGTTGTTCATACAAGTTGAATTGGTATTCGCCCAATGCAGGTGCATCAATCGCCACATCAAATACGGTAATACGCACACCATCCAGCTCAATGAAGCCTTCGTAAGTACGTACGCCGTTACTCTCGGACGCTAGTTCTAGTTGAACAACCTGCCCTTGAGATTGGAGTTCTCCACCAACATTGAACTCTGTAGGTTCCAACTCATAGTGATCAATGATGTCACTACCGACCGCTGTCGTGATCGCCCCAGTACCACTTGTTACTACCGCGCCTTCCTGTGAACCTTGGTCAACACCCGCCTCGTCTAAAGACAATCCCGTCACGTTCTCAATCACTGGATTATCGCCATCAAGGATGGTCATCGTAAAGGTGTTGCTTGCTGTATCTTGGTCAAAGTCGACGATTGTGGTTGGCAAAGAGAGCTCAATCGTATCTTCACCGTTTGTTTGTTCTAACGGCTTAAATTGCTCAAATTGGTAGGTACCATCAGTATTCAGACTGATGGTTAAGACGGTTTCATTCGAGCCAGCAATGGACAAGGTGATAGTACTGCCGTCTTCAGAGAGTACCGCTTCTGTCGCCTGATTATCACTCAATAGGCCATCGAACTGACTAAGTCCTTCTTGATTAAACGTGACCGTTGCCAATTGATCACTACCAATATCAACAAAGGTGCCAGTGATTGGTGTAGAAGAAGATTCAACGTTTTCAAAAGTAACGTTTTGCGGCGCAGGATCATCGCCATCAATAACGGTTGTCGTAAAATCAATAGGCGCTTGAATGCTGTTCCCACCAATATCTGCGCCAGTAATATCAAAAGCGATATTGATTTGATCACCGACGATAGATACTTGGCCATCAGCGATGGACGCCACATGGTCAATACCCTGGCTAATCGTGGTAACGACCTCTAACTCTAAATCACGGCCTAAAGATGTCGCTTCGATCTCGATACGAAGCACTTCGTTACCACCTTGAGTGCCGATAATGGCATTTTGCGCTTCGTCGTAAACGAACGCTACTGGCTGACCACCAGAGGTAATGTCACTATTTAACTCGGTTAACAAAGACTCTAATGAGGACGTTTCAGGTACAAATGAAGCAGTATCAAGTGCGAGATCCCCTGCTTCAACCAGCACACTAGAAGAAATGGTTTGCGGGTAGCTAGATAGAGAAATTGAGCCTTCTGTTACGCTAGATTGCAGTGACTGCCCACCATCAGCAAAGATCGTGACATTCAAACCGTCATCTTCGTCGCGATCATCTTCTCCGCTGCGAGTCGCAGACGTTTCAAAAAAAGTAGACGCGAGTACTTCCGGGTTATTATATTCAACCGTCACGTAGCCAGCATTAGCCGAGCCTTCAGCACCTGCGCCAGCAGCTGTTGCTTCTAAGATAGCGGTAGGGTCGGCTCCGTCTAAAATAGCTTGCTGGATAGCGGCAATATCGTTGGCGTCGAAGTCAGCACTTCCAATAGCCGTTGGGTCAAAAGTCACCAAGCCATTAACTGGAGATTGTACCAATACTGGTTCTAGTGATTCAGAAGAAGGCACAGGAAGACAAGCAACACAATTTGCATCGACCAGATAAAGCTCATTATTTATCTGTACGTCGAGAGAAGCATTATTTTCTGTGATAATAATCTCGCCAGGTCTTAACTCATCCCCCGCTTTTATGACCTTAACGTTTCCATCCAGGCCCAAAACCAAAACTTCACCTTTGACAGCATTTACAATCGCGCTCTGCGGTACCGTGTGCGTACTCATCTGACCTCCGCTAATGGCTTACGTTTCCCATTAACCTTTTTAGATAATTTCTTATTAATTTAGTGCGGCATACTGCACACCTTTATGCGATTAAACTAAGTATTGAATCATTAAACAATCGATAAATACCCTACTACCGAGCAACATAAGTAAAACTTACTCGTAGTCACAGAAATGTGACACATGTGCTAACACGTAGATATCGAATAATTATATGAAATTGATACCTTATTCTAATTAAGTGTAGTTGTTTTAAGAAAAGAAGAGAGATGAAATCATTCAGCTAAACGCCAGACTGCCGGTTGCGATCAATAATGGAAGAAAAGCAATGAGAATGTTGTATACACCGGAGCGTGATGACAGCTTAATCAATATCGGTGACGAAAAAAACGTAACGATTAAATATTGAACAACATAAATTGCAGGACAAAATGCAACGATAAAAATGTGGCTTACGATATGAATCCCCGCACACCACGAGTTCGGTTTTGTTCTGATATACAGCAAAAAAAACACGAGCAAGCTAATAATAAAATACATAAACACAGCACTTGAAAATAATTATCATTTTCAATCATATGTAAATATTCCCTTACTTTCAATGGTGTTTGAGCTATTAATGTCATCGTTATTATCAATCAACACAATAAGTAAAATTATCAGTAATTCCAGTCCTAAACGTTTGCGTAATCGCTAACCTTCTCTTAACCTTGATTTGAGGCTTTTATCACGGTTTTTCCATTGATATAGTGCGTCCATACAACAAAAAAAGACCATTCGAGGCATGGAGCTTCCTCATTAATCTCAAGATGAGAAGAATTGGTACCGACAAAATTCGGCAGATTTTAAGAGGGTCAAAAAATGGACATGAATATGGTTGAGATTTTAGGTTATGCAGCTTCAATCATGGTCGCTATTTCGCTAACTATGAAAGATATTGTTAAGCTTCGTATCCTTAACTTTATTGGTTGTGCGCTATTTACTGCTTACGGACTAATGATTGATTCTTGGCCTGTAGTACTAACTAACGGTTTTATAGCTTGCGTTAACATCTACTTCCTAGCAAAAATGCAGCAGGAAAAAAAAAGCCTAGAGCCTGAGAAAGCGCAATAGCATTCAAACAATAAAAGCCCGCAAATCATAAGATTGCGGGCTTTTGCTTTTAACATTCCCTTTCTATCACAGCATCCTTAAACGAGCGCTAACGAACCCAGCTAAGTGCTAATGTTTCTCGACGAGAAAACATGTCCACATGCGATGAAATGATCGCCTTAACCGTATTCAGTTTCTCTTCTGAATCCGCCTCACAGGTTATAGTTAAGCTAGATGCACAAAGGTTAAACTCCGCTTTTCCCGTCGGAAATGTCACCAAACCGCTATTTTCATTCCAAGTAGCAGGAACTTTTCGTCCAAAATGCCGACAAAGCGTCACTAAGTATTTGTCAGCGTGTTCGCTATCTATTCGGGTGCTTTCTTTAATCATGAACTTACTCGTTACTTTGAAACGTCCTATGAAGAACCTTGTTAGAATTGATAAGCTGCAGAGAGCTTGAAGTTGCGACCCGGCTCGTAGTCATCAAGCGTGAAGCCACGTGCAGTACCCGAACGAGACGCATGAGAGCTGTACAACTCGTCAAATACATTATCAATACCAAAGGTCACCGACAGTCCATCAATATCAGACGGCACCCATTGAGCGTATAGATTATGCACATCATAACTTGCTTTCTTTGGCTGACCATCAAAGACGTTGTCTTCCTCTAGAACAAACATTGAGTTCCACCCGAAGATCGTTTCTAAAGCGTCTGACTGGTAATCCAAAGTTAGAGCAATGCTATCACCCATATCAATGCTACGCCCATTGCCCCCAGCAACAGGACCACCAGTATTCTTGTTTTTGGTGTCCGACTTAGAGTAAGAAAGTTTGCTGTTAAACTTGTCGTAACCATAAGAAGCACTTGCCTCAAAGCCTTTAATCTCAACATCACCTAAGTTGTAAATCAGGTAAGTTTGAGTCGCGTTTTGGTACTGATCTGCAATGTAATCATCAATTTCCGTTTGGAATACCGTAATATTCGCCCCAAAGAAATGCTTATCAAAGGTTTTATCAAAACGAACACCACCCTGCGTGTTCAATCCCGTTTCTGGCTTTAACCCATCCTCTAAAAATGCAACGTCTTGGTAAGCAATAAAGGTTTCCATTAGCTCTGGACCTTTAAATAGAGAACGTGCACTCGCAAACAACGTCCAATCTTGAGTCACCGCCCACTCTGCTGCTAGAGCCCAAGTCACATCATCATAATTACTGGTTCCTGTCTCAGCTTTGCGTTTGTAATCATCAAAGCGCATACCTGCGGTAATAAAGAAGGCATCAGAGAAGAAGAACTGATCTTCTACAAACAGTGCGGTTGAAATCGCCGATTCGTCCATAAACTTACGACTACCGTAGTAACTCGAAGACGTTTTATCCATGTAGTCGAAGCCATAAGTGACTCGATTATCAAACTCACCTAACATAACATCTGACTGGAATTTGCCATTCAAACCAAAGTTTTGGTTTTTGGCGGTGTTCTTTGATAAACGGTTCGAGGGCCAACGAGGGGCCATCACCGTTTCGTCACGTTTAATTTCTGTCTCGGTATTATAAAGAGTGACGTTTCCTTGGTGTTGTTCGCCTCGCAACTCGTAACTCAAAGTAACGGTATCGCGGTCATAATCCGTAGGGATAAGTAACTTGCTCGACAGGCTATTATTTGCACTACCAGACATATCAGGACGCGGACTGTAATCTCCACTGTCTCGGTACATGTCATAAGAGAGCTCAAAACGATGGATGTCATTTAGTTCATACCCCAGCTTAGCCAGAATGTTGTAAACATCACCTGCAGCACCATAGGTTTTATTGCCATCACCATCTTCAAAATCATCACGCGTAACGTAATGGCCATAGACCATCGCATCAATGTTTTCGGACAAAAGTCCGTACAGTGTCAACGAACCTTGTTGGTTGTCGTTGGATGCATAGCCGCCATAAACACGCGCACCAAACTTTTCATCGTAACGAAGTAAGTCACGAGCGTCTTTCGTTTCAAAGTAGACCGAACCGCCTAACCCGTTTTGAGTCACAGAGTTATTACCTACCTTAATGTCCGCAGATTTGAGAATGTCAGGGTTCAACGTCAAGTTACCAATATGATGGAACATGCTCGCATGCTGAGAAGCACCGTCAAGACGAATGTCCAAATCGGTTTCGCTCAAACCACGAATCGTAATACGTTGATTCACAGAGTGTGTGCCACCAACATCCACACCGGGAATATCGCGCAGTAAATCAGACATGTGATCCGCTTGCTTCAGTGACATGTCGTCCGCAAACATCGACTCAGTGTTGCTGGAAACTTTCGTTCCCCATACAACGACCTCTTCAAAATGTGACTCAGTATCTTGAGCTAAAACAGGGGTTGATAGCGCCATTCCCACTGCAAGGCAAAGGCTTGAAAGCTTGATAGGTGAACAAGCAGGGCTTTCCATAACTTAATTCCTAAATATTAATGATAATAATTCTCAGGTATAATAAGCATGAGTTTTATAAATACAAAGGCGATTTGGTTATGCGAAATCGCACAAGTGTTATGAGGAAGTGTCAAATGCAGGAAGTCACAACAAAACGAACTAAAATTGCCAAGATAGCTTTAACCCAAAGACTAGAGGCGACAGAGAAACAATGGATTGTCACGCAAGGCCAACCTTATCAAACTCAACTGGCCGAAGGTAAGTTCCTATCATATCAGTACAATGATCAAATTTTTGTTCATGGCGGGCGTTGTCTAGAACTTATTGATTCGAATATTGTTTCTACTGCACACGCCTCACTGCTGGTCACTATTCTTTTAGAAGGTAGACTCTCGTTTGGCTACGACGATTTGCAATTTGATTTAGACGCGAGCGACGGCCCTAAGGGTGTAGTGGTGAACTTACTCAAACCTGCAAATTTTCGTCGTTCACTGCTCAAAGATAACCTCATTAATAAGATCAACATATTGGTTAAGCCCCAATGGCTAGAGGCCCGCCTTGAGCAAAATTGTAGTCATCGAGCCTTTTTTAACTCTCATCAGGCGTTTCAACAGTTGGAGCTTAACCAGACGCTATGCGAGCTGGCTGAAACGTTAACAAATAGAGAAACACCGCAAGAGTTCCAAGAGAAGCTAGAGGTCGAAAGCTTGATCTATCAAATATTACATCAAGCCACCAAGCAAATTCCTAAGAATTTCAGTGCTAAAAACAGCAGTATTGAACGACACATTGATGGTCGGATTGAGGATATTGTCAGCTATATTGAAACTCACCTTGATCAAGAACTACGCTTGGAAAAGTTGGCGAGCCAATTCTCAATGAGTGTTTCAAACCTGCAGCGCCGATTTAAACAATCACTTAATATGACCATAAACGGCTACATTCGTTTTCGACGTCTTGAGATTGCTAGGCAACATTTGGAACGTGGCCTAGTGACGATAACAGAAGCCGCCTATGAAGCCGGATACCACCACCCTTCTAACTTCACTTATGCCTTCAAAAAGGCATTTGGTGTGCCACCACATGAAGTGATTAAAGAGTAAGGGGACTCTAGGTAACTGACTGTTATTTAGGAGTGTCTTATCCACAACATCGGTATATACTCGCCTTAAACGTTATGGAGGTTAAACATGAATATTGGTGCTGTCGCGAAGCTCACAGGGCTTTCATCTAAGTCGATTCGATTATATGAAGACAAAGGGATCATATCTCCACCAGCGCGCAGCGACTCTGGCTATCGCGAATATTCAGATAATCATATTCAAGAGCTTAACTTGGTATCACGCGCAAAAAGCGCAGGCTTTTCGTTGCAAGAATGCAAAGAGTTCGTACAACTTGCTCATAACCCCAACCGCAAAAGTAGCGAAGTAAAAGCAAGAACCATGGACAAACTGAGAGAGGTTGAAGAAAAAATTGCACACCTCATGGAGATCAAAACGCAACTTGAAGGTTGGGTTTCTTCTTGTCCTGGAGATGCAGAGAGCCGATGCCCAATCATAGACGAGCTCACCAAGTAAGCCCGCCTATCTATTGATCTCGTTAAAAACGAACTAGCTCGCTTAATGATAAGTACACATACGCTTACCGTTTAACTCTATGATGTTAAATGGCGTTTCGTAGATGTCCTCTAGCGTAGACGCTTGAATAACCTCTTCAACCGCACCACTCGCCACAACTTTACCTTTCTTAAGCGCCAATATGACATCTGAGTAACACGCCGCGAAATTAATATCATGAATCACGACCACCATAGCTTTATTCATGTCATGGGCTAACTGCTGCACAACTTTCATGATCTGAAGAGAGTGTTTGATATCTAAGTTATTAAGAGGTTCATCAAGAAAGACATAATCTGTATCTTGTGCAATCACCATAGCAATAAATGCAAGCTGTCGCTGACCACCACTTAATTCATCCAAGTATTTGTCTTGAATATCTTGCAAATCTAAGTAGTCGATCGCTTTTTCTATGACCTCATGATCTTCTTTAGTCAGATTTCCTTTAGAGTATGGGAAACGACCAAAAGAGACTAACTCTTTTACGGTAAACCGCATTGTAATCGAGTTAGCTTGGCGAAGTACTGCCAGTTTTTTCGCTAGCTCTTTTGTGTCCCATTCCGCGATTTCCTTGCAATCAATGATAACACTACCGCCATCTCGCTCCGTTAAGCGCGAGGCCATAGATAACAGCGTGCTCTTTCCCGCGCCATTTGGACCGATAATCGATGTTACCTTGCCCTTTTCAAACTGAGTATTGGCCTCGTCTACGACTTTGTTTGAACCGAAAGCCTTCGTTAATTTGTCTATTACTATCATATTTATACAACTTTGTTTTTCAGCAGCAGGTATAAGAAATACGCACCGCCGATAAAGTTAATTACGACACTCAACGTCGTCTCAAAACTGAACACGTTTTCGATTATCCATTGCCCCGCAAGTAATGAACTGATGGATAAAAACGAACATCCGACCAATAGCGTTTTATGTTGGTAACTTCGGAACATTTCTCGGCTTAAGTTGGTCACTAGTAAACCAAAGAACATGATTGGCCCTACCAAAGCCGTAGAAATAGCAATCAAAACCGCCGAGATAATAAACACATTTCTCGTCACTTTAGGTACATCAACACCCAAACTTTTCGCATTGTCTTGGTCGAGCCAAAACACATCTAAAGTGCGATGCATCCTAAACAACAACCAACATGCAAACATCAAAGCCGGAGCACTAAAGTAAACCAAGTTCACTTTGACATTATTGAAACTGGCGTACAGTTTCGACTGAACAATTGCATATGTGTTTGGGTCCATCAGCAAAGAAAAGAATGACGCCGCATTGGAAAATAGCTGACCAAAGATCAAGCCGACCAATAGCAACGTAATCAAGTTCTTGCTGCCTTTTGAAAAGTAAAACCCAAACAGCAGTAGCGAAAACGACACCATTACAATTACTGCAATCGCGAAATTGACGTACAAGTTAAGCACTAAGGTACTCAACCCACCAAAAATCAACACGATCAAAATTTGGGTTAACACATACAGCGCATCAAAACCCATGATACTTGGCGTTAAAATTCGGTTGTGCGTAATGGTTTGAAATACAAGTGAAGACTGAGCAATGGCCACACCCGCTAGCACTATCGCCAATACTTTAGGAACTCTACGAGACAAAAAATATTGGTAGTTGTCAGCCGTTAGCCCAATACCAATAAACAGACACGCGAAAAGAATCGCAATGCCACCTAGCAGCAGGATTTTCGTTGAATCACGCATGTTGCTTACCTCGCAACAACATAGCGATGAATACCACGCCACCCAATATGCTGATCACGATAGAGATTGGCATTTCATGAGGGAAAATAATTAAACGACTCACCAAGTCGCAACACAACACCAAAATCGCCCCATACATGGCCGTAAGCGGAATGTTCTTTTTGAGATTATCGCCATAAAAGTGACTCACGAGATTCGGTACAATCAGCCCTAAGAATGGCAACTGGCCAACAATCATCACGACACTTGCTGACATGATGGACACCAATAGCACGCCAATCGTCACAACCTGCTGATAATTCAAACCCAAGTTAATCGCGAAATCTTTTCCGATACCTACGGCAGAGATCCTTGCGGCAAAAAGATAGCTGAGGATAACCATTGGTACCGCGATGTACAGCAGTTCAAAATCACCACGCAAGATGTTGGCGAAGTTTGCGACTGTCCAAGCATTCAGACTTTGAAGTGCATCATATTTGTAAGCGATAAACGTAGTCATGGATTGGATGACATTGCCGAAAATAATCCCGACAAGAGGCACAAAAACCACGCTCTTAAATTGAATGCGCTGAATAAAGAAAACAAACGCTAGCGTCCCAAATACCGAGATGCCGAATACGAGCCAAAGGTGATTATCATTACCAAAGAAAACCACGCTCAGTACGTAGCCCAACATGGCACATTCGATCGTACCGGTTGTAGAAGGTGCAGCAAATCGGTTCTGGCTGATTTGCTGCATGACAAGTCCCGCAATACTCAAGCCAGCACCAGCAAGCAGTATGGCAAATAAACGTGGTATACGGCTGGTAAAGAAAAGCTCTAATGCTTTCTCATCACCTGAAAAGAGTTGTTGGGGCGTCATGTTTGCCACCCCAACAAATAACGAAACCGTGCTTAAAACCACAAGGGTTAGCAATAACTTCTTCAAAGTTAACCTCTGCTATCTTGGATTACAGTTCAACGGTTTGCTTTATCTCACTGACCATTTTTTCTGTTGCTGTCACACCAGACATCGACAAGTACCACGCGTCCACATCTAAATAAGTGATTTTATGATTTTTATATGCCGCAGTAGCTTTGACTAAGTCGTTATCCATGGATTTACGAATATCGTTATCCGGCGTACCTGTCAGAGAATTTCGGTCAACCACGAGAATATTTTTCGGGTTAGCTTCACGAATAAACTCATAAGAAATGACATCTCCGTGAGTGCCCGTTTTCACGTGCTCAACCGTTTCCAAGAAGCCAAAGTCGTTATAAATGACGCCAAATCGCGACTGGGCACCAAACGCGCTGATGTTGTCACCCATGCTCAAAATCGTTAATGCATCATTTTTGTTCGATTGGTTGTAGTCACGGATTGCTTTGAATTGAGCATCTAGCGCTTCAATTTTCTGCTCTACTTTTTCTTCGATATTGAAGATCTTACCAATATTGCGCCATTGCGCTTGCGTGCCTTCCCAATAGCCTTGGTTCTCTTTCGCCGCAAAAACAACTGTAGGGGCAATTTCACTCAGCTCTTCATATTTCGCAGACGCTCGCGGACCAACCAAAATCAAATCCGGTTTTTGCATGTAGATGGTTTCAAAATCAGGTTCAAACAAACTACCCGCAGAGGTGTAGTTATCTTTGCTGTATTTTGAAAGGTAACTAGGAAGATTAGAAGAGTTAGATACTGCAACAGGATCGATACCAAAGTTGTCCAACGCATCTAGCGGGCCAAAGCCAATCACAACCACACGCTCTGGGGATTGTTCTAGCTCTGTTTGACCCATGTAGTGGTCAATCACAACTTTAGCAGCGAAAGAAGGAGAAACAGTAAATAACGACAGCATAGCCGCACCAACGAATTTTTTCATTTTGTTAAGCCTTAATGAGATCTATTATCATACGCGTTCGCAATATAACGCTACTCTTTAATGCATTCAACAAAATTTAAGGTACTTTACATTAGTTACGTTTACTCAAGACTTAGATATATCAAAGACTTATAAAACCCATCAGTTCCAATACCTGGGCGTATCATTCATGCGCTTCAATAAACGCTTTGAGTGCCAGCTCATCAATAATCTCCAAACCGTTGTCCGTTTTTGTAATCAATCCCTTTTCAATCAAGTCCTTAACTGCACGTCGATAGACTCGGCCTGAGGTACCAAACCGCTCAGCCTCTTGGTTCACTTTATCAAAACCACCAAGCAACTTATCCGTCTGATTACGGACGAGAAGATCATAGGCAATGTTGTAAGTAATGGGATGCAACAAACGATTAGTGTAGATATCCATGGAGTCTTGATAATCCTCAGCCAATGCTGAAGCGAAGAACACCATCATTTGGGGATGATTTTGCAGTGCTTCGGTTAGTTTTTGGATACAGATAACATCAACCTGCATATGTTCATCTGCTATCACATTCCATTGACAAGGAGTCTGAGTGAAGAACTCCATTTCACCATAAATATGATAGTCGCAGTTAGCTTCCCCTAATTGAAAACGTCGTCCATTTGCGGCCAATATGTTCATCGAGACTCGACCTACTGGCACAACATACAAGTGCTGAAGTTGCTCACCTTGGCGGAGAATTGCTTCCCCAGCATCAAAGTAACGCGAATTTATTTGGCATTGATAAATCAAATCGCGAAAGGTGGCACTCTTTTCTTCAAGGTATGTTTTGAAGCGACCAGTCGGATAAGGGCTGATTTTCATTTTCTGCTCTCTCAGAAAAAGTTACGGACAACTATTTAAGGTGGATTGTACCCCGTAACTCCAAATAAAAAAGCGACAGTGACCTGTCGCTTTACATCTATTCTGTTTATGTGACTTACTGAGATAGAGACTGGCTAACGCTGAGCAACCAAGGCTTCTAATGCCGTAATCGCGGCACTCTTCTCACCTTGCATCATTACTTTGGCTTCATCAACGTACTGACCAACACCTTCTTTCACATCTTGTTGATACAGCACCACGTTGTTTAATATCGAAGCCACATGAAGGCCTCGTAGTCGACCGACCGTAAACAGCGCAGAGGTTTCCATATCGGCACCTAAGATGCCTTTCTTGTTCCAATGTTGGCATATTGCATCTTCGTCATCGGTATAGAAACTGTCGTGAGAACGCACCACACCAAAATGATAATGCACTTTTTGCATCGACAAGTAACGCTCAACTTCCTTTAACAGTGAAAAGCTTGCGTAGGCTGGATAAGACGAATCGACATACGCTTTAGAGCCGCCCTCATCTCTTACCGCGCCTTCGGCAATGATCAACTCGCCAAGATGAATGCCTGATTGCATTGCCCCCGCAGATCCAACGCGTACCACATGAGTCACACCGCACTGTTTTAGCTCTTCCACTGCGATGATCATCGATGGCGCACCTATACCTGTACTACACACTGAAACAGGCTTGCCTTTGTAGTTGCCGGTAAACACACGGTACTCGCGGTTTTCCGACACCATTTCTGCATCATCAAATAATGCCGCGATACGATTCGCTCGATCTGGCTCGCCGCATACAATAACGAGGGGAGCGATTTGTGTTTCATCCACTCCGATATGAGGTTGTTTGGCCATTTTTCGTTCCTTACGCAGCAGCGTGCGCTAAGGTTTTATCGCCATTGCGCTTAGCGCTACGAGCCCACTCACGCGTGCCATTGGCAGCGATGAACATAAGAATCGCGTACTGAACAGACATTGCGTAAACACCTTGCGTCGCGTAGATACCCACACTGATAATGTTAATCACAACCCATAGAATCCAGTTTTCGACGTATTTACGTGTCATCAGAATTTGTGCAACAACAGAAAGTACTGTCATGGTTGCATCCCAGAACGGAAACGCGTCAGGTTCAAGCACCGGTTCAGCCAAGCCAGCACCAAAGAGATTCAAGCTATCAACAGCAATGTTTGCTAGCGCAAAGAAAAATGGGTCGATATAGATCGTTAATAATGCGATACATGCAACGCTAATAGAGGCAGTAGTAATAAGTTTCTGCTTATTTAACCAGCGAACTTCCAGCGTTTCACCTTGTGCGTTTGGACGGGTCCACGCATACCAGCCGTAAATGTTCGCACAGAAGAAAAACAATTGAAGAAGCAATAATCCGTATAACTGAATTTGAAAAAAGATAACGGCAAAAAGCGTGACATTCAGCAAACCGAATAAGTAGTTGATGGTTTTTTCTTGGCTGGCAAACCAAATGCAAAGCAGTCCAAAAACTGTACCGAAAGCTTCGATCCAACTCATTGCGTAGCCGTCGCCGATCGGAATGTTAACGAGAGTATTATTAATATCGAGTAAGGCAAAGAGGTCCATAACATGTCCTTTATTATTTTGTTTGGAATACGCTTATATTAGAGCGTGATCCCCAACAAAAAGGAGGACATTTGTCCTCCTCTTGATGCACTCGATCATAATTCAGTTCAATGTTTACTTGAAAGCAATAAATGATGCTATTGGACGATGTTGGAAATAGACCTGCCTATGAATCCAAGCCTAGATAGCGTTTTTTGAATGCAGAAGCTGATGCAAATAAAGCTGACGCCAAAAGTGTAATAATAAAGCCAATTGCGTACTCAAATGCTTCATTAACCAGTAGCTGATAGCAGCTCACAAAAAAAATCAATACAACTGTAATAACATTAACTCGGTGAAACCAAGGGTGTTTTACAGATAACTTAGCGTAACCTTTTGATAACATTTAACTAATCCGCCAGACAACAATTAATAGTTTTATTTATAATCAAGGACGATAGTAAGGCTTTATCGTATAAAGAGAAACGACTTTTTTAATTTTTTAGCTCAACATCACACGTCATTCAGTGACGTTTGACTTTAACCTCTTGACGCTTTTTCGTTCCACTAGAGCCGGTTCTAATTGTACGACCTGTGCCTCTGTTGACTTTTCATCCAACTTTCGGACAAGAGTCTCAACGGCAGCCTGCCCCAAACGGTACTTAGGCTGATGAATGGTAGTTAGCGATGGCGACATAAATTTCGCGATATGGATGTCATCGTAACCAATAATGGACAGGTCGTCCGGCACTTTAATATCGAGCTCATTTGCGGCGTTAATCACCCCCATCGCCATCATATCGTTAGAGACGAAAATCGAGCTAGGTAATGCGCCACGCTGAGCCATTTTTTTGAACGCTTGATACCCACCCTCACATTCGAAGTCCGATTCAATGATCCAATTGGCATTAAATTCCAAGCCCGCTTCGTTCATTGCTCGCTTATAACCTTCGTATCGCATTTGCGCTTGGTGTTTAATCAAAGGGCCAGTGATGCACCCAATTTCGGTATGGCCGCAATCAATTAAGTATTTCGCCGCTAAGTAACCGCCACGAAGTGAGTTGTCTTGGATTTTATCGCTTGTAAATAGCATCGGCCCCCAGTCCATTACCACAACTGGGATATCTGGGTAACGCTCAAACACATCGATACGCTCTCCTTCTAGCGACGAGCACATCAAGATCAAACCATCGACACGCTTTTGCAATAGCGTATTAATGGATTGACGCATACGTTCGTTATCACCCTCGGTGTTACATAAAATGAGGCTGTAGCCTTTTTGGTAGCAGCTGCGCTCTACGCCTTTTACGACTTCGCCAAAGAATGGGTTAGTTGAGGTTGTCACGAGCATACCAATGGTTTTGGTACGATTGACTTTGAGGCTACGCGCCAACGCAGAGGGCGCGTAGTAGTTAAGCTCTTTTGCGGCATTGTTAACGCGTTCAGAGATCTCTTCGCTCACAAAACGCGTCTTGTTAATAACATGGCTCACTGTTGAAGTGGAAACCCCTGCCAGTTTTGCGATGTCTTTCATCGTCGCCATGTTACTACTCCTATTTTAATGAGGCGTTGTGCGCCTTATTGTTCAGCGAGAAACGCGTCCACCTCTTCGCGGGTTGGAATCGACGTTTGCGCGCCAAAGCGGGTCACAGAAATTGCAGCCGCCGCATGTGCAAACTTAATCGCTGATTCTAAAGGTAAATCTTCTAGGAGACCAGTGACGAATGCCCCATTAAATGTATCGCCCGCAGCGGTAGTATCCGTCGCTTCAACGCGGAAACCCGAGATGATTTCGCCTCGACCGTTTTGGCTTAGCCAAACGCCTTTTGCACCGAGTGTGATCATGACAATTTCTATACCTTTACCATGTAGCACATTCGCCGCTTCTTGCGCGCTTTCGTTGTCTGTTACAGTAATACCTGTCAGAACTTCAGCTTCCGTTTCATTTGGCGTAATCACGTCAATGTAAGACAGTAATTCATCTGACAATTCACGAGCTGGCGCAGGATTCAAAATGACATTGGTTTTGGCATCTTTCGCGATTCGCGCAGCTTTCTCAATGCCGCACATCGGCGTTTCCAATTGCATTAGCAAGTAATCTGCTTGGCGAATACGCTCTAAATCTGGCTCAATCGCTTCTGCTGTCAGTTTGGCGTTCGCTTCAGCTGAAATGCAAATGCTGTTCTCACCACTGTCCGACACTTGAATCATCGCGATACCTGTCGGGCAATTTGGCTGCATCTTCACACCAGTGATATCGATGCCGTCCATTTTGAAGTTTTCGCGAATGTTAATGCCGAATGAGTCGTCGCCCACACAAGCGATAAAACCGATGTCTGCATTTAATCGCGCCGCCGCGACGGCTTGGTTGGCACCTTTGCCACCTGGGATAACTTGATAGTTGCGACCATGCAGCGTCTCGCCTGGGCGAGGGAAAGAAGGCACTTGAAGAACATGGTCAGCGTTTACACTACCTAACACCACTAACTTATTCATACGGTTATCCTCGGTTCTGAATGAACCCTTTTTAAAAACTGTTTAGGAAAATACATTAGATGACTTTAACTTCTCTTCCTGACGAAGGAGTCTCGATAAAAAGCCAAAGGCATCTATACCCCACACTTTGCAGTATTTTGGGTAAGTTTGCCCTCACCTCCTAAACGACAGATATAAACGGAGGAGAGAGCAAAAATTAGGATGATTTATTGGAACTTGAAACTTACTTAGTGACTACTTTTAGTGGTACTGGGATGTACTCTTCTACTTCTTCACCTTTCAAAACTTTGTCAGCCGTTTCAACACCTAAAGCACCGATAAGGTCTGGTTGCTGAGCAATAGTTGCCGCTAGTTTGCCACGGTTAACTGCTGCAATGCCGTCTTCCGTACCATCAAAACCAACGATAACGACATCTTTGCCAGAAGCTTGAACTGCGCGAAGTGCACCTAGCGCCATTTCATCATTCTGTGCAAATACCGCTTGTACATCCGGGTTAGCCGCTAGCAGGTTTTCCATTACGTTTAGACCTTTTGTGCGGTCAAAGTCAGCTGGTTGGCTAGCAAGAAGATCCATATCGCTGCCCTTCACGGCATTCATAAAGCCTTCACCGCGCTCACGCGCTGCCGATGTGCCCGCAATACCTTCAAGTTGAATGACTTTTGCTTTTTCGCCTACTTTTTCCATGATGTAGTGGCCTGCCATTTCACCACCAATTACGTTGTCCGACGCGATGTGACTCACGACTTCACCACGGCTTGCACCACGGTCTAATGTCAACACAGGGATCTTAGAACGGTTCGCCATACGAATTGCATTAGACACTGCATCAGAATCCGTTGGGTTGATAAGAATTGCTTTTACGCCGCGAATACTTAAATCCTCGATGTTCGACAGTTCTTTACTCGGGTCATTTTGCGAGTCCAGTACAATTAAGTCGTACCCCAATTCTTTCGCTTTTGCTTCCGCACCGTCTTTCATCGTTACGAAGAACGGGTTGTTTAGCGTCGAAACCACAATCGCCATGGTATCTTGAGCTTGCGCCGCTACCGATACGGTTGAAGAAAGAAGTGCAGCAGAGATCAGAGTTGCAAGTTTTTTCATCGTTCTAGTCCTTTGTGTAGGGTGAGCCAGTACACGTCCCCTGACTCGGTTTGTATTCACTGTTTTATATATACAGATTGTTATGAATTACTTGTTTTTGTTGTCTACCAATACCGCAAGCAAGATAACCACTGCTTTTGCAATCATTTGGTAGTAGGAAGAAACATCAAGTAGGTTAAGTGCATTGTTCAAGAAACCGATGATCAGCGCACCAATCAAGGTACCCATGATACGGCCTTTACCGCCCATCAAGCTGGTACCGCCAAGAACAACCGCTGCGATAGCGTCTAGCTCGTAGCCCATACCTGCTGTTGGCTGCGCCGAAGAAAGACGAGACGTTACAATAATGCCTGCAAGCGCTGCTAACATACCGCAGATGGCGTAGACACCAATCTTCACTCGGTCTACATTGATACCTGATAGACGCGTCGCAGACTCGTTGCCGCCTAGTGCGTAAACATAGCGACCAAAGCGCGTGTGGTTAAGTAAATACCAAGCCGCTGCAAACACAACCACCATTAACCAAACAGGAACCGGAATGCCTAGCGCGTAGCCAGTACCAAACCATGCGAACGCATCCGCGGTGTCAGTAAAGCCTGTCGAGATTGGTCGACCTTCGGTGTACACCATGGTCACGCCACGTAGTAACGTCATGGTAACCAGCGTAGCGATAAATGCCTGCACCTTACCCTTCGCGATAATGATACCGCTGATCGCACCTAACGCTGCACCTGCGACTAAAGCAGTGGGAACCGCCACCAGCACCGGAACCTCAAGCGCAATCATGCTTGCCGCAAAGGCACCACACAACGCCAATACCGAACCAACACTTAAGTCGATGCCTGCTGTTAAAATAACTAATGTCATACCCACTGCGATAATGGCATTCACGGAGGTTTGACGAAGAATGTTGAGAATGTTGTCGACCGTAAAGAAGTTCGGGTTCAAAAATGACACAACAACGATCAGAAAGATCAGAGCTATCAGTGATTTTTGTTCAATCAGCCACTCTTTTGTGAACAACTTCTTGTTGCTCGTTTCGGTTGGTTTGCTCATGGTATTCGTACTCATGCTGCTTCCTCATTGATCTCTTTGCCTACGGCACAGGCGAGTAATTTTTCTTGATCGGCGTCTTTCGCATCAAATTCGCCAGTGATACGACCTTCATGCATCACTAAAATACGGTCGCTCATGCCGAGCACTTCAGGCATCTCGGAAGAAACCAAGATGATGCTCATGCCTTCGGCCTTAAACTTGTTGATGAGCTGATAAATCTCTTTTTTTGCTCCGACATCAACACCACGTGTCGGCTCATCCAGAATCAGAACTTTAGGTTTCGTCATTAACCCTTTCGCTATCGCAACTTTTTGCTGGTTACCACCAGATAAGTTGCCGATGATTTGATCTCGCGTTGGGGTTTTAATGTTGAATAACTTAATAAAATCTTCCACTGCAATCACTTCGTCGCTGTGTTGAATCTGGAAGCCTTTGGTCAGCTGGTTTAGCGAACAAAGTGACATGTTATCCTTAACTGAAAGACCTAAAACCAAACCATCGCCTTTGCGATCTTCAGAGATGTAAGCGATACCATTTGCCAAGCCATCTTGCGGGCTAACCGGGTTAATAGTTTTGTTATCAAGATTGATAACGCCATGCTCACTAGGTAATGCGCCGTAAATGACTTTCATGAGTTCAGTGCGGCCTGCGCCCATCAAGCCAGAAATTCCAAGAATCTCACCACGCTTGAGAGTAAAGCTCACATCCTGAACGCCAGACCCAGTCAAACCAATGACTTCAAGACAAGTTTCGCCATGTTGGACATCAATACGTGGATATTGCTCTTCTAATTTTCGGCCAACCATCATTTCAATTAGGCCATCTTCATCAGTGTCGGACACCTTGCACTCACCGATAAACTTACCATCACGAAGCACGGTAATGTCGTCACAGATTTCAAAGATTTCTTTAAGACGATGCGAAATGTATACGATGCCGCATCCTTGCTCGCGGAGCTCATTAATCACTTTAAACAGTGATTCCGTTTCGGTATCGGTCAATGCGTCCGTTGGCTCATCCATAATGATGACTTTCGACTCAAACGAAAGTGCCTTTGCTATTTCCACCATTTGTTGTTCACCAAGGCTTAAATCGCCAAGCAATGTTTTTGATGAATGCTTTACATTGAGGCGTTTTAAAAGCTTGTCAGCTTCGTCATACATTTTGCCCCACTGGATACGCCCTAAGGATCCAGTGAACTCTCGTCCCAAGTAAATATTTTCGGCAATCGTCAGTTCAGGAATCAGGTTCAGCTCTTGGTGAATAATGCTAATACCAGCTTCCTGTGAATCGCGTGGACCTTTAAAGGCCGCCGGCTGACCTTGATATTGAATGCTCCCCGCATCCATGTGGTAAATGCCTGTCAACACCTTCATTAACGTTGACTTGCCTGCTCCATTTTCACCCATCAGCGCCATAACACGGCCTGGATAAACATTCAGGCTTGCTTTGTCGAGTGCTTTTACGCCCGGAAACGCCTTCTCAATTTCGCTTAGTTGTAGAATGGCTTGAGTCATAATCTGTCCTCAATATCTCTGGCTTAAAAAACCACGCCCGCTTGGAAAATAACGTTCGCATATGGCGAGCATTCGCCCGTTCTTACGATAGCGCGACTTTGGGCCGTGCGTGCTTTAAACGCTTCATGTGACACGTAGCTCACCTCAATAGATTTGCCCGTTTCTTCACTCTCTTTGCTCAGTTCGTTGAGCAACGCTTCATGCAAAACTGGGCTTGCATCAGAGAACTCTTCCGCAATGATGACCCCTTCGATTTGGGACTCAGATAGAATTACGCGAACAGTATCAAGAAAACTTGGTACCCCATGCGTTAGCGCCAAATCGATTCGCTGAACATGCTCTGGGATTGGTAGACCAGCATCACATATCGTGATCTCGTCGGTGTGGCCTAGCGTCGCCACCAAGTAAGAAATATCTGAGTTAATTAGGGTACTTTTTTTCATCTCATCGACCTTTCGGTTACACGTTCATACAACCATGAGCGCCTGTTTTAAAGTGTTTTCGTTATTAACAGAAAACTCATCGAAACGTTTCGATGAAATAATAATTCGTCATCGCAATTTGACCAGTGTGAGATCGATAAGGTGTGAGAATGATCTGTAATTCAATTGTCATTGAATAGGAAAAGTGCACTTGAGTCACACTTTATCATCGAAACGTTTCGATGACAGTATTTCCCTGTCATTACAGTTAGGTTTTATACAGGGAGGGAGGAAAAGAGACGTCCAACTACTGAGAAAACCTCTAGTTAATAAGCTCGAAACCTTTCACGTCATCACAATTCTTAGATAGCTGCCTGATTTTGGAGAACGCTCACCTTACAATCTGGTTACAATTTGCCAAAACACATCATCCGTTCAGTACCTTACCTGGTACGCGACGTTTGTAGGGACACAAACGGAAACTAAGAACCATAATGAAGTTAAGCAATAGAGTCATTTTGCTTGTCGCGCCAGTGATCTTATTAAGCGCGTTAGTATCTAGCTATATTATTTATAGCATTCAAAAAGTGACGCTCATCAAGCGGGAAGACAGCTATATTCAGTTGCAGATGGAAAAGCTCGCCGGGCAGTTTCGACAAGCGAATATTTTTCTTAATAGCTATGCCTATACGCTCAGTAAAAGTGATGTATTACAAGACTATTTGGTAGATCATAACAACCCCTATCGTGAACGAGTCTTGTTTAACCGATTAGACGAGACCGCTGAAGTATTGAGCCATGGTTACAAAGGCGATGCGAGCATGGCGATCCTCGACGGCAAACAAAACCTTCTCTACTACACAGAAAACAAATATTACGAATCATCGGGCGTGGTTGACCCAAAGGTGTTAGAGTACATATCACGAAGTTTCAATGAGAGAGAGGCTTTCAGTCACACTGGCTTTATTTATAACTCCAGTGGACAAAGCATTCTTCTTCAATATGAGGTCGTCGACAAAAGAACGGGGACTCCCCCTTTGAGCTTTGACTCGAAAAATGTGTTTTTTGTGGTAGTTTCCGTATCACTTGAAGCCTTTAACGAGATTAAGCATGACATCGAGTTTGACACGCACAGCGTGATTACTTTCGCCGACAAACCCATTTATCTTGATATTCCTCTCGCTCAAACCATTGAGCTGCTGCCGCACTTTTATGCCGTGCTTTCTCCTGCCGAATATTTAATGTGGAACAAAGTCGATAAAGTGTGGCTAGAACTTGCTTTCTCCTTT
This sequence comes from Vibrio sp. YT-19(2023), assembly GCF_033337395.1. Lineage (NCBI taxonomy): Bacteria > Pseudomonadati > Pseudomonadota > Gammaproteobacteria > Vibrionales > Vibrionaceae > Vibrio > Vibrio sp. YT-19(2023). The sequence goes on from NZ_JAWOQN010000014.1 coordinate 49,129, forward strand.
GGCGTAGCGGCGTTTTTCACCATCACATTAATCATTTTGGTGTTGTACCGCTATGTGTTGCGTCCTGTTTCTCGCCTTGATAAGCAGCTGAACGAACTTGAATCTAATCAACGTGACAATATTGAAAAGCTAGAAACAAACGATGAAATAGGACGCCTCTCTGCACGCTTTTTTGATATGTATGAGGAACTTAATGTCATCTATAAAAAGACAAAACGCCTAGCTGAAACGGATCACCTGACGCAACTTGCCAATCGCCATCGTTTTCATGAGCTTGCCACTCGTGAACTTATCTCCCCTTCGCAGTTTCTGTGGGTTGTTTACGTCGATCTTGATAACTTTAAATACGTGAATGATAAATACGGGCATGAATTGGGAGATAACTTATTAAAAGTGTTCTCATCACACATCAAGAATGCTTGTCAAAAGTTCTCGCACGATTACAACAGCCCCTGCTTTGCCGCCAGGTTATCTGGTGACGAATTTGCAATTTTGCTGAGCTCAAATCAAGAGGTAAAACGCTTGCCTGATTTGCTTGCATCAGAGTTACTAAAACCAATTAGTAATCTCAGTTCATCTTGGAGTAATTCATTTCCCGTTACGGCAAGCGTAGGTATTGCACAATATCCTCAAGACGGTACTGACATCGCGAAGTTACTCTCCAGTGCCGATGCGGCTATGTATCAAGCAAAACGGGCAGGGAAAAATCAATACGCCTATTATTCAGCCGCTCTCAATATTGAGTCTCAAAGACGAAGTCAGCTTGAACGTGCGCTCCGAAAAAGCAATGTAGAGGAAGAATTCCACCTTGTTTTTCAACCCTATATGAACAATCGAAGCAACGAAATTGAGGGGTTAGAAGTCTTGTTGCGCTGGGAAGCCGAAGGTATCGGCCCTATCCCCCCAAAGGAGTTTATTCCAATTGCAGAGCAAGCCGGATTATTTGATAAAATTGACCGCTGGGTTTTCGCAAATGCAACGGCGGAATACCATCAATTAAGGAATATTTTCGGTAAGGATATTGTTCTTTCGGTCAATCTTTCATCAGCAGAGCTAAACTCGATAGAAATGGCAAACTACATCCATGAACAAGCGACACTGCACAGTGTTAAACCAGAATGTATTGAAATAGAGATAACTGAAACCTTTGCCGCAGAACAACAAGGCACGGCCCTACTTGATGAGCTATCAAAGCGTGGCTACCGTCTTGCAATTGATGACTTTGGTTCTGGTTACACATCGTTAACTCAGCTCGTTCAGTATCCGGTTCAAAAAATCAAATTTGATCGAGAGTTCCTCGTTACATTGATGAACACCAACAACGGCCATGTGATCAAACCTATTATTGAGCTATGCCATGCCCAAAATAAAACGGTTACAGCAGAAGGTATTGAACACAATATGATGCATGAATGGCTATCGGCATACCGCTGCGACTATATGCAAGGCTATTTATTTGGCAAACCAATGACTAAAGAACAATTGAGCTTGTGGTGGCAATCGGCAAATGACGACAGTCGATTTGATGCGTCCATGGTCAGCTCAATTAGGGTTTCAAGAACATAAGTTAAGGGGGAGACGTACAGCAGTCACAACTGTGGCGGCTGTATTTAGCTGTATATGAGCTTCATTGATAGATGCTCAGCTTTTGTTCCCCCATACCTATATCTATGACTTTAGTTGAGTAAATCACTATTTATTCGTTTTTAAACCAGCACTTCCTTGAAATCCAAACCGGTCAAATTCAGCGCTTTGACGCTATCGTACAAGCCACCTTTTTTGTCCGTGCAAAACGTTCTGAGCCCAGCACCTTTTACTCTGAACAAGTTAGATTCATTAACGGCTTCTCTATTCAAAACGAGTTTCTTAAACGGTCTAGCACGACTTAGCTTACCATGACGAAGATTATACTCGGTAGCAGAGGCATCAATGGCATCAATTTGAGTGACAATGTTTAATGCTCGCCAAGGCTTTCCTTGTAGATTTAATGGTAAAAATTCGACATTCTCGCTCAAAACATCGAGCTTATCCGCAATAGAAGCGGATACAGCAAGAGTAAAAGATCCCCATGCTGCAATATCAGGCCTGGGTAATGGCTTTTCACCCTTAACGTCTAACCATTCAATATCAATACTTTTCCAACTGGCTTTAACAGACTCTCCATAGAGTTGGATAGGTTTGCTTGCCGTTACTTGAAGAGACATTTCCAATGGCGACTCTTGCAACATTGCAAAATCATTAACATTGGGAGTGACAATAAACACTTTATTAAATGCTGTCATAACCGTCCTTAAATAAATTTGAGCGCTTTTCTTAATGAGACGAGCGCTTTCACACCAAACCAAACATAATAGATAGAGTTTACTTTCATGTTCAAAAATTTAATGAATTAATATCTGGCGTTCTTATCTTTTAATTTCGAAGTTTTATTATTTATATATTTTATATCCACACGATAGAATTATTTTTTCAATTTTTACTATGTACCCTTCCTTATGTAATCGAATAAATTAGAAAATAAACAATAGCACGCATCACTTCACTTTTGTCGAGCTCATCACTCTCACTTAAACGATACATTCACAAGTTCAATTTTTGAACGACTTAGACTTAGCTTTGTCAATCGTGAATTAAAAACAACCGATTCACCGTTGTTTTACTGCCTTTTCTTACCACCCTGTTGTTTATTCATACATTATAAATGCATTTATACACATAACGATTCGGCGTTACGATTTGTTACGAGTTAAATCACAAACTTTTGAGGTATTGGATAAAGCGTAGAAAAAGAAAACACATTGAAATAAAAAGAGTTTCTAAAGTACGAAAAATAAAACACCGTTTTTATAAATTAGCAACTTCACAAATATCCTTAAACACAGTTTTATTAATTACATATATCAGATATTATTTACGCCAAAGTTTATAGAAACCATCGTTAAACTTCATATTTTATATAAGTTTCAATTAGTTAGTTTTTAACTCGAAAACTTATCGTCAACCCAATATCAAGCACCTAAGCGTGCAATAAGAAACATTGGGAATAGAATTATATTGATGTGCATGTTGTTTTAACGAATGCATGAAGCAATCGGTAAATTTGTAACACCATAGAGTTTTATTTAGCCAAGATGAAAAAGTTAATTTTATTATTTACATGTGCGCTGTTGTCTGTCTCACCTTTTGCTTTTGCAAAACAATCAGATAACGAACCCAGGGATCATTTACGACCAAAGCAAGCTGAACATGTGTTTAAACAAGCCAAGCTAGATGGCATAGTAGACTTTAAGTTGTTCAGTGACGCTTACATCGCTTATCAGAAGACACCCGATAGAAAGAAGTCGGTACTAACGATCATCGACTATAGTAAACCATCAACTGAAAAGCGTTTTTATGTGGTTGATTTAGATAAAAAGAAGCTAATCTACAATACGTATGTTTCTCACGGCGTGAACAGCGGAAAGAAAACAGCGACACAGTTTTCAAATGTCGTGAACTCGCGAAAAACATCATTGGGCACTTTTTTGACTGATACCACTTACTACGGCTCAAATGGCTATTCACTTCGATTAGATGGGCTAAGCTCTGGATTAAACGACAAAGCTCGCGAGCGTTACATTGTCGTGCACGGTGCCGATTACGCAAACCCTTCCTTCATCAAGAAGAATGGATACCTCGGACGCAGTTGGGGTTGCCCTGCTTTGCCAGAGAAGTTGTCTCGCGAGATCATTGACACCATAAAAGGCGGCAGCGTTATTTACGCAAGTGCATAATATCGATGCGACACATATGGGGAAGAAAAAGAAGATTCTATTTCTTCCCTAGTAATAATCCTGTTAGCTTAATCGTCCTGTGCAACGACTCTCTTTCCATTTTCGCTTACTCGAAAGTGAAAATTATTGTGTTATTCGCTGATATACCTAAGTGCGATCAGAAAACTCTGTTCATCCCCCTTCCATCTCGTTAGTATACGCTGAGTTGATCAGACACTGGCTTTCATCGTTATCATAGTGCCACTAAGATTCCTTAATCATGGTGGGTAACTGTGGCTTTATATGTTTAGGGTTACTTCTTGCGTTATCTACACCGTATATTATTGATGCTTTCTTTGTCCCTGCTCTCAGGGCTCATCACAGCTTCATATGCGCATGAGTGGCACCACACCAAACATTACACTTCCGAGCGCTTACTTAAACTCTCTCAACAGGACGATTTTGAGCTAGCACACACTGATTTTCATGCCTCAGCTTCTCTGAGCTCTTGGGGTTCAGAAAGTTACTACCTACATATAAAGCGCGAGTTGTTCGGGCTTGTCTCCTGTCGCCGAACATCAGCTACTGATGGCGTTTTATCATCAGATTTTACTCCTGATTATTTTTTACTTATTGCTTTCTCTTCTCCACCACTACTGGAGTTGGCAAAACAAGCATCTCGCTTACCTCTAGACAGTTATGGCGGACTCATGAGTCAACGCTCTCTTTATCGCCTCTCAGGAAGAAAGGAAGCGAACTTAATGTACGTCTTTACTCATGGTCGCAACGCCTTCTCTGTTGTTTAACTTTTTATGACATACAGAGAACACGAAAATGTAACGATAAGAACCAATATGCTCATTGTTACTAGAACCAATTTGAGGTCCATATAATGACAAGAATCGCTACAACCATCGCACTAGCATTACTATTTGCAGCGGGCTCAACCTTAGCAAACACAGAAACTAAGCCAGAAGAAATGAGTAACGACACTCTGTTAGAGTGTGCCAACGTTTCTAACGCACGTATTGCAGTTCCGGAACACAGAGCGATGTTCAGACACTACTTAATGTCTGAGAGAGACTACAGCTTTGACCAGCTATCGTCTGCCGAACTTGAATTTAAAGCAGCAGATAAGAATGAGTCTGAAGTAGAGAACATCTACAAGTCTCAGTGCAAAGAAGTTGGCGAATACCTATATAGCATTGGCTATTAAATTCGAAACCCTAACGACACTCAAAAAGAAAGGCGCAATGTATGCGCCTTTCTTTTTACTGACAAAAACCTGTCGATTAGAGGTCTAATCTGCATACAAGCTTAAAAGTGCAAATCAAAGTAAACTTATTGGGAAAACTCTGACACATCCTTGGGTTTACAGGTCGCTCGACGTGCTTTAACAAACAAGAAACTAAGCACTCCAATCACAAGAGTAATTATTGGTGCCGCCATTAATAGCATTGTGATTGCTTTGCTCATATTTTCTGGTAGCAAAGGAAGTAATGAACCAAAACCGCATAATATCAGCGTCCATAAAATCGCACTCAGCCACGCAAAGTAATGGAATTTACTAATACGTTTCACTCGCAACCCCATCATTAATGGCAATAGGGAACGAACAACCGGAATAAACCGCGCGCACAAAAGCGCAACCAATCCATGTTTACTGAGTAATACGTCGACTTGTTCCAAACGCTTTTGAGGAACCGCACTCACCCAGCCTTGAACCTTAGGTAAGCGATTTAGCCACTTGCCTTGTAAATAAGCCGCCCAACTTCCCAACCCCGCACTAACAGCTATCACCAACATGATCATAATTGGGTCAAGGACGCCAACCGCCGCCAGCGTACCGGATAATACGACGACACTGTCGCATGGGAAAGGTGCAGCAGGAATAAAACCACTTTCCAAAAAGATACTCACAGCAACAACAAAATAAACCAAACCTGCACTGCCTGGCGCCATTAACGCCGTGAAATCTTGATGCCAAAAAGCACTCAAGACCTGAATGATCGAATCAAACATAAACCGCTCCTAAGCATAATTAACCAAAAGTTGCAAAAACATGGAATGTGTTAGCGAGCATGTATAAAGCGGTATATGAAATTCGATTCTTTTCTCACTCCGATTCTGTATTTAAAGTGAGTAAAAATACTTTCAATACAACAACCTAAAGCCTCATTGCCGATGCGTTTTAGCCGCTTCATCGAGTAAATTGCCGAACGATGCGCCCACCATGCTACATCAAGCATTTCAAACCATTCGGGTTCTACATCGTCGTTCGAGCTCATTTCCTTAGCATGGCTAACCCTCAATCTATTCCGGCTGTTTAAGCTCGGATAGTCTTGTTGTACTGGAGAGATAGGATGTTCTGAAAAGTGCTTCGACTTAGCGTCAACAGCAATATTCTGGTTATGAAAGGAAAGAAAATTTGGGTGTGAGTACGGCAGGCTCATGCTCGGAGCCAACAAGCAGAAAAGTAGTCCGAGTAAAGCAATCAGAGTCGTACGCACAAAGGTAACCAGAACCAAAATGATAAGTTCTTTTAACCCTGTGCGTAACTATTGGCAATTAGTATTCTTAATCGTTAAGAATACTAATTATTTTTCACCGTAAGGGTAGCTTTCAAACATCTTCGCGATTTCTTCTTGGATGAGAGATTCTCTTTTCTCAGAGCTCATTGACTCAGACAGTTTACGACTTGAAACGCCTTTCCAAACGACTTGATTAGCCTTTGCATCAACCAGTTCAACCACCAACTTCCCATACTTACGTTCTTTATATCTTTCTGGGCTTGAAGTGATCACACCAAAGCTATTCCAGCCATAGCCAAAGCTCACCGACGATCCTGAAGAAACAAGCTCGGATTCTTCTACGATATCATGATGTACGTAAAGGTCACCGCCACTATTTACCTTAATTAAACCCTTACTCTCAAGCTGTTCAGCAAGCCCTTGCTCAATACGTCGACCATCAATACTGGTAGGAGCTTCCGCCTGAGCACCGAAGTCAAACGTTCTGTAAGCTGAAAAGTCGGCTTGTTTATCTACATCGGTTGTAACGGTAGTACAAGCAGATACCAGCATCACCACCAGCCCTAATATCAAACCTCTCATCATGTTAAATCTCCTTTGGTTAAGCTGACTGTTTCAGCAGAATTACCCTGTGTTATACATACGCATCAACAGTAAAAAGTAATCATTTCAATATCTAGTCTTGACCATGAAACGTGACTGTTCAATAAACGAGATTAACCTTTACACAGAAAATCTTGAATATCATCAACATCTAAACACCTAAGAATTCGGTGTTTACGACCTAATTGGAAGCCCCTAGGCTTAGTAGCGGAATCGCGAGTGCCACAAAAAACCAGAGACAATGAACACTTTAACATCAGTCCGCTACTTTTTTAGGCAACTGACAAACATTTGATGAGAAAAGACTTTTCTTTTTCGTCCAGTGTGGCATATTAACTGAGTCCTATCGATGCGCGGGCATCGTATAATGGCTATTACCTCAGCCTTCCAAGCTGATGATGCGGGTTCGATTCCCGCTGCCCGCTCCAATCTCTTTATCTCAATTTACTCATAAAAATCCGATGGCGGAGCGAACAAACGGCGGCAGCGTTGTTTCCATGATAAGTTTGGTCGAGTTACGTCATAAAACATGTCTTTCCATTCTGCAAACGTCACGCGGATGGGATTAAAGCTGTTTACAGGTTTAGAAACCCCATACCGAACCGTTTCCACCTCTGGTTCAAACGTTCCGAACATTCGATCCCAAATAATTAATACACCCGCATAATTTTTGTCGATGTACTGACGGTTCACACCATGATGAACGCGATGATGAGACGGCGTGTTAAATACCCACTCTAGTGGCCCGAGCGAACGAATTGATTGGGTGTGAACAAAAAACTGTAAGCCCAGATTAAACAACACAACGAAGACAACCCATTTTGGCTCAAAACCAATAATCACCAAGGGCAACCAAAAAATCCACATCCCCGCTAGCGGATACATTAAACTTTGACGAAAGGCGGTACTGAAGTTCATTCTTTCCGAACTGTGATGAACAACGTGCGCGGCCCACATCCAACGAATACGATGGCTAGCCCGATGAAACCAGTAATAGAAAAAATCTTGCAGGACAACAAGTAAAAGAAAAGCTGAGACGCTCATTTCGATATCAAACAAACGCCAATCGAACCACCACAAATACAACTGAGCAATCAGTAAACCCGTGAGTATGTCTGTCGCTTGGTGTAAGCCCGCAAGAATAAAATTACACGCTACTTCAGGGAAGTAATACGTCGCGCTTTCAGGCAAGCGTCCCCTTCTTTGTCCGAACCAATATTCGGCAAGCATGCAGAAAAAGAAAACTGGAGCCAGAATCATCAGAAGTAATTCTGGGCGGTCCATCAACTGCGTCCAATCCATTGTGTTTCTACCATTTTGCATAGTGATCTTCAGTAAGACCCATAACTTCTTCTAACTGATGTTTGATGCCATTTCCATCGATAATATAGCCAGAGAAATAACCGATGTACTGACGAAAGTTACTTTTGAGAAGCCAAAAATTTTTCTTCTCTGAGCGTCGATTCAAAGGCGTGAACTGTAAGTTAACTCGTTTATCTTCCGACGTAATATGCCACTTTTGCCCTTCATCACTTCGTGAAAACTGAAACTGCACAGGTTGCAAAAAGTGACGCTGACCATTAATCCACAATGCATTTTCGCAATAGCCAGTTTCATTAACGCCAGCTGCCAAGTTCAACCCCAGACGCCTGTCATCCTCAAAGCAATTGATACTCGCCCAGCGCCAACTTGTTTCTCGCCGCATGTACCCAGCGGAAAAATCGTAACCAGCAGCCACCTCTGAAAGATCTTGCTCTTTTCCTAATATGAACAAGTTACCGTCTACTGCTAACGCATTGTGCTTCTGAGTATATGTCCAACCCGCATAACCTGTTGGCGTACACAACATTAATGGCAAACTCATATTTTCTGGACGTAAATAGAGATCCGCATTGACTGACTCTGTCACAAAGTGGACGTGCCAAATACCATCCTTAATAGAAAACTGAACTCTTTTGTTAGCAAGATGGGCAAGACTGCACCAACTGGAAGGCTGAGTTTGATAACCTATATTAAAAGGTTTCAACCATTGTTGCTCAATCAACTTATTCTTTTTAATATCAAACAGGTAGCAAAAGCCGGATGCTAAATACCGTATATCAGCAATCGCTACTACAATGACGTAATTAGGTGTGACCAAATTGACGAACTGAAACTGCTTATAATCGCGGTAACGGCGCCACTTAGACACCGGCTTATCCATCTCATCAAGGTAGGTAAATTTATCTAGCTGTAACGATGTTGGAATTCCATCAAGGTGGCCAAACGCTGGTAGGCCATTCTGCTGAATAAACGAGTTCAGAACCTTAAGCTCATCCATATAGTTGTCTTTTCACAAGTTATCACACACACAAACTTTAACATGACGTTAACATAAACAATTTGCGTAACTGCACAACAACATCGACTAAAGTGATTTCTGCTTGTTATATGTGAAACTGATCACTCAACCACCCGCTTACTTAGCTAGCCCTACCTATCTCAACCAACACAGCCTGGGTTAGAAGCTGCACATTCTCATCCGCAGGAAAGACCACTACAACCATTGAATCTTGGTCAAAATCACTATTTAATGGAAATACATTCATATAAACTGATTGCTTATTCACATCATGGAAGAAATCTATGTCATACATACACGATACTATTGTTGCGTTGCAACACAGTAGCCCTGCGCAAAAAGAATTTTACCAAGCGGTAGAAGAAATATTAACTTCTCTCGCGCCGGTAATAGAAGGCAATAATAAATATAAGGAACAAGCGATTATCCAGAGGATCGTCGAGCCAGAACGTCAAATCATGTTTCGAGTTCCTTGGGTTGATGATGCTGGAAATGTACAAGTAAACAAAGGTTATCGAGTTGAATTCAACTCTGCTTTGGGGCCGTACAAAGGAGGATTGAGATTCCATCACTCAGTCAATGCGAGCATCATAAAATTTCTCGGCTTTGAGCAAATTTTTAAAAACGCACTGACTGGCCTTCCTATCGGTGGCGGCAAAGGCGGTTCAAACTTCGATCCTAAAGGAAAATCCGACGGCGAGATCATGCGATTTTGCCAATCATTTATGAACGAGTTGTACCGTCACATCGGTCCTACCACCGATGTGCCCGCAGGCGATATCGGTGTCGGGGCGCGCGAAATTGGCTATATGTTTGGTCAATACAAACGATTGACGGGCCGCTACGAAGGTGTGCTTACAGGCAAGAGTCTGCTTTGGGGTGGCTCACTCGCCAGAAAAGAAGCGACAGGATATGGCGCCGTCTATTTTGCAGAGTGCATGCTCAACGACCGCAACGATTCATTGAAAGGGAAAACTTGTCTCGTTTCTGGTGCTGGCAACGTGGCTATCTACGCCATTGAAAAACTGTACCATATGGGAGCAACGCCAGTTACATGCAGCGACTCTCGAGGTACGATCTATCATGAGCACGGTATTGATCTTAAGCTCCTAAAACAACTGAAAGAAGTGAAAAGAGCAAGCTTAGAAGAATATTTAGAAACTTACCCTGAAGCAGAATACACACCAGAGGGCGACTATCCTAATGAAGGACATGCTGTTTGGCGATATCAGGCTGATGCTGCCTTCCCTTGTGCGACTCAAAATGAATTAACGTCAGACGACGCACTGGCTCTTATCGAAAACGGATGTATTTTGATTAGTGAAGGGGCGAACATGCCAACCACCCGTAATGCTGCCAATATTATCGTGGACTCGGACATAGCTTATGGGCCTGCAAAAGCAGCCAATGCAGGCGGCGTTGCAACCAGTCAACTTGAAATGGCGCAAAACGCCAGCATGCAAAACTGGACGTTTGAACAAGTGGATAGTCAGTTGCAAACCATCATGAAAAATATTTTCATCAATGCAAACGAAACCAGTAAAGAGTTTGGCCAACCTGGAAATTTAGTTTTAGGCGCCAACATTGCAGGCTTTAGAAAAGTCGCTGATGCAATGATTGAGCAAGGTGTCGTCTAGATGAACGAGCCAGCAGGATGACTGCTGGCTTAATATAACTCTGTAATAGGCCGCGCTTTCGATAAAGAGCTTCACTTAATTCACAATAAGCGTTGTCACTTCTGTTTTAACGGAGTTGGCGATAAAGCAATTCTCATGGGCCATGTGGTGCAGTTTTTCTAATTGAGATGGTGTCGGTTGTTTTTCACCTGAAAATGTTATCTTAGGGTTTAACGTTACCTTTGATACCCACTCTTTTCCGTTTTCGCCTTTTTCAAGCTCCCCTACCGCTTCATCGAAGTAACTGTCCACAACATAACGTCGCTTTGCTGCAATAGACAGGAAAACGAGCATATGACAACTAGAAAGTGCCGCGACAAACGCTTCTTCTGGATCAACGTTTTCTTCTACGGATAGTGGTAATGGTACTACGTGGGGAGATGGAGATGCTGGGACTTGCAACCCTCCATCAAATTGCCAAATGTGTGCCCGACTATACTTATTATCACTAAACTCTTCGCCAGCTTTACGATGCCATTTGATTAAAGCGGAATGCTTACTCATTCTAACTCCCTGATTTTCCGACGACGAATCAACACTATCCGTCCTTGCCACAGTAAACCACAACAAAATGAGTTAAGGAAAGCATCGCACTCACAGGGACTATAAAATCTGTTGAGGATCGGCATTGTTCCTCTGGATATCATCCAAAAGTCTATGAGACTGATGGATGTTGACCTGTAACCGATTGATCAGCATCTGCAACTGCTCAATCTCGGGACTTTGGTTGGCTTTAAGTTGAGTTTCCAGGGCCTCCGTTTGGCTCGCCAAAATAGGTAAACTTAGGTTCAGTGCCATCCCTTTCGTTTTGTGCAACGTCAGCTCTAATGAAGCAAAGTCTTCAGCCATAAAGTGTTCAATAAGCTCATCAACAGATGTCTCAAAATCGACAATAATGCTTTTTAGCAGCTCGTCGAGCGCTTCTGGCTCATCTCGTAAAGAAGCAAACATGCCTGAACGGGAGAGTTCTTCCTCTGTTAACCTTAAGTTCTCGATTGGCTTACGTTGCAACTGAAGCACATTGCTGTCATTCGTTAGTGGCGGATTCCGTTTCGGTTCGAGTCTGGCTGCAAACTGTTTGAGAGCGTCTGAAAAGCTCTCATGCTGTAGCGGTTTTGTAAGCACATGGTCTGCTCCTGCTTCAATAAAGCTATCGTGAGCTTCACGAAATACGTCTGCCGTGTACGCAAAGAGTAATGTCTTGATACCTAACTCTTTTCGGATAACGCGTGTCGCCTCAACGCCATTCATCTCGGGCATATGGTTGTCCATCAAGATCAGGTCGTACTCGTTCTCTTTCGCCTTTTTAACCGCGATTAATCCATTTTCTGCAACATCCACTTCATGCCCAAGCTTTTCGCAAAACCCTTTTGCCACAATGGCATTCACACGGTTATCATCAGCAAGTAGTATCTTTAAATGGTGTGATTTTGCGCGAGGTTTCGGTGCTTCTTGCTGCTTTTTCGGAGCAGATTCTACCCAAGGAATCGGCAACTCAACGATAAATTGACTTCCAACGCCTTCTATACTCTTCAGAGTAATATGGCCACCCATCAAATCGGTTAGTTTTTTGACGATGGCTAACCCAAGCCCTGTTCCGCCGAACCTTCGAGTCGTTGATGAGTCTGCTTGCTCAAACGAGTTAAAAATATGCTCGTGCTTGTCTGGCGCAATACCAATACCGGTGTCGCTCACGCGCATGACCAACAACTGATTCGATTCATCTAACTCAGTTCTAACCAGCACATGCCCTTCATTAGTAAACTTCACCGCGTTACCGGCGAGATTAAACAAGATCTGTCGTAAACGCGCACAATCCCCAGTAAATTCAGTATATTCAGAAATCTCGTTTTCCAAGATTAACTCGATATTTTTTTCATTAACAAGTGGTTTTATTGCGCTACACACCGGAGAAAGCACTTGATCGAGCTTAAACTTAGCTTGCTCAAATTCCAGTTTGTTTTCTTCAACTTTAGAAAAATCCAAAATATCGTTGAGGATAGTCATCAGATGCTGGCCAGAGTCAAGAATAACCCTAATGTGCTCTTTCGTCGTCGGCTCTTTGGTCTCTTCTGCAATCATTTGAGAAAGCCCTAGTACACCATTCATCGGCGTTCTTAGTTCGTGACTCATTGCAGCGAGAAAATTTGATTTCGCTTTTGCCGCTCGCTCGGCTTTGTTTCTCGCCTCTTCAATTTCAAGATTCAACTGTTTTAAGTTATTCATTCGGTGATGTGACTGATAAACAAACGCGCTAACTAGAAACATCACCGCAATAAATACAAACAACCACGTAAAACGCGCCTCACTTTGAGCAATATTGAGTAACCGATGCTCTGAGCTTTCGACAAACTCAATATAAGTGTGATCAAGCAGTTCATTCGTCAGCAATTCAATTCTTTTATCACTCGTTTGAAGCCGTTTAAGGAAGTTCGCTTCCTTTTCACTCTCAACTTCAGTTTGTGTTAGAAGCAACTGGTTGAGAAATTCAAAATAACGGCTGCCACCCAATGATTGACCGCTCTCGGTAGAAACATCTTGCTGATATAAATTGAACAACATGAGTAATGCATACCGATTTTCTACCTGAACACCAATTAACATATCAAGCTTCAACGTTGTTTGAAGCACTCGCTCCTTAAACTGTTCAAGCGTATCCCTAACTTTTATACGATTGGGTGTCACGGGAAACCAAACTGATGCCTTTGATGATTCCAACAGTGCCTGTGCTGCGATTTCTATCTCTACTAAAGATGTTGTTAACTCATAGTTTTTCCTATCTTCAACGGCATATCGGTTCACGATAACATCACGCTCTTCAATCAATTCATGTCCGATATTCATTAGCTCTGCATGAAATTCTTGAGCGTTTTTTGAATTCATATACGACATATACGCCAGTGTGCAGCACGTCAGTATCCCAATAAAAAAGCAAAAGTTGATCAGTTTGAATTTATTCATTTTCCAACACCTCTAAAATTATGGGTCTAGGTGCTGTCAACGACTGCAAGAATGCTTCAATGTCCGCTACATTCTCATCGTTCATCGTTATACCGAGCTGGGTTTTAGCCATGATTTGTATCGCGTCGGATAACTTATCGACTTGCCCATTATGAAAATAAGGACTCGTTAGCGCGACATTGCGTAAACTGGCTACTCTAAAATAGAATCGCTCTTCATCTTCTATCGTAACGAGTTGCCTGCCCGAGTCCTCTACTACTGGTTTATCCTTGAAATAGGCGAACCTTTGGATCATCGCTCCGCCGATATTTTTGCCCTGATGACACTGCACACAACCTGAAGTCTGAAATGTTTTCCAACCTCTGATTTGCTGTTCACTCAGTACATGCGTGTAACCCAATAAGTAAGCATCGAATGGTGCGCCAGGCGTCTGCAGCCCTTCAACAAACTCCACAATAGCGGACTTGATATTATGAACGTTAATCGGCAATTCACCGTCACGATTAAATAGAGCTTGATAATGTTCACTCTCTTTTACATATTGCTCTATTGTTTGCCAGTTTGAGTCCATTTCCATTGGATTATGGATTGGACCATCAATCTGAGCCATCAAGGTGTTTTCCGTACCATCCCATAAAAAACGATAATTTAACGCTGCATTAAACACTGTTATAGAATTTCTAATTCCATCACCTTTCACCCCCGTAGAGACAGGTGTATTTTCAGCGCCATTGGTTTGCAGATTGTGGCATGTCGCACAGCTGACATTACCATTTGACGATAATTGAGGATCGCGGAAGAGATGCCAGCCAATTCTCGCTAGCTTAATATCCACATTAGGATCACCCTGTATGGGCTGAACTAGGGAGATATCACCTAACATCTTCGCGTTTCTTGCGGTTGTTGTTTGGCTCAAAATGAGTGTTACAACAGCTAGTGCGATTGCGCTGAATTGCCTCATCAACTACATACCTTAAACTTGTCATTGATATGAATTCAGTTGCATTTTGGCGTTTTTTCCACCGACAGGAAGTTGAAAAAACGAGTTAAGTATTGCTTTGTTTAAGGCTTTGGTTGAAGAGGGAGTAATAAGGCGAATAGGAAGAAATCGATCGCCTTATGAGTAGCTAACGTATTGAAATCTGAGTTTAGTGTAGAAAAGCCAAAAACCGTTGAAACCAAGTCACCTCTCCATAGGAGATCAGATCGAAAATAGTAAAGAAAACGGCACAGATAACGGCCAACTTAATCAAACGCTGAACAATAAACATAAACATCACAATTACCAATAATTTGCTTTAGTTTACTATCTCACACAGCGTTTATATATAAAAAAGTAGTCTCCTAATTAGCCTCGGCAACTTATTCATTAGAACCTATACTCAAGCATCTCTAAGTTATTTGGATATACTTGAATTAGGATTTCAAAAAGTCCCTGTGACCACACAAGGAGGACTGCATGAAACGACTATGGATATGGTTCTTACCTTTACTCTTGATTGCCAGTCAAGCACTGGCGAATACCGTTTGGATTGTTCCTGTCAAAGGCGCTATAGGGCCTGCTACTAGCGACTATTTATCTCGTGAAATAGAAGAAGCTCAACTAAACGGTGTCAGTTTAGTGATCTTAGAGATGGACACACCAGGCGGCTTAGATAGCGCAATGCGAGATATTATTCACGCGATTACCACCTCCTCGACTCCCATTGCGACTTGGGTCGGCCCATCTGGTTCTAGAGCCGCCAGTGCCGGAACATACATCTTGCTCGCTAGTCACGTAGCCGCCATGGCTGAAGCGACAAACCTCGGAGCTGCAACGCCCGTCGCGTTAGGTGGTGCCCCTCAGCCCCCTTCATCGGATGATGGCAAAGATCAAAACGCGGAAGAAACGTCAGAAGGAACCAACGAAGGTTCAGAGAAAGTTCCCGCGAAAACCGCAATGGAGAAAAAGGTGATTAATGATGCTAGAGCCTATATTAAAGGCTTAGCAAAGCTTCATGGCCGAAATGCAGAGTGGGCAGAGAAAGCAGTGAGCGAAGCAGCGAGTTTGGACGCCACAGAGGCATTGGAATTAAACGTTATTGATTATATAGCCAACTCACCAGAGGATTTAGTCAAAGCCATTGATGGACAAACTGTTAAAGTTAACAATCGTGATGTGACATTGTCACTGAAAAATCCCGTATGGATTGAAAGAACACCCGATTGGCGAGCAGAAATGCTAGCCGTTATCACCAATCCAAACGTTGCCTACATTCTAATGCTCATCGGCATCTACGGTTTACTTCTTGAATTTTACAACCCAGGAATTGGCTTACCCGGTGTGCTAGGTGGGATTTGTCTGCTTCTTGCCATGTACGCACTACAAATGATGCCCGTCAACTACGCAGGTCTTGGTCTGCTGTTACTCGGTATTGCACTAATGATAGCGGAAGCATTCAGCCCGAGCTTTGGTATTTTGGGCTTAGGCGGCGTTGTCGCCTTTGTACTCGGTTCGATATTTCTCATGGACAGTGAGTTACCAGGATTCCAGATCGCCCTTCCTTTGATTTTTGGTATTGCCATATTTT
Source organism: Vibrio sp. YT-19(2023) (assembly GCF_033337395.1). Taxonomy (NCBI): domain Bacteria; kingdom Pseudomonadati; phylum Pseudomonadota; class Gammaproteobacteria; order Vibrionales; family Vibrionaceae; genus Vibrio; species Vibrio sp. YT-19(2023). The sequence goes on from NZ_JAWOQN010000014.1 coordinate 65,563, forward strand.
CCGTGGCTCTAATCGTGCTGACCGTCGGCCTGCTGCTCAAAATTCGTCGCCGGCGTGTAACGACGGGTTTAGAGACTTACCCTGGGAAGGTCGCCGTGGTAAGCGATGACTTTATCGATGGCGAAGGACGCGTTCAACTCAACGGTGCGTTATGGCGAGCTAAAGCCAAAGACCATCAACAATTCAAACAAGGTGATCACGTCACCATTGTTAATGTTAAAGGGCTGACCTTAACTGTGATGCCTGATGACCGCCAAAATAAATAGGAGGCGCTTTATGATGCTCTATACCGTTGCGGTGATCGTGGTGCTGCTGTTCGCACTAGCGACCCAAATGTTCAAGGTTTTGAGAGAATACGAACGTGGGGTTGTGTTCTTTCTTGGTCGATTTCAAGAAGTCAAAGGACCTGGTTTGATCATCCTTATCCCATTTATTCAGCAAATGGTGAGGGTTGATTTACGTACTGTCGTTTTGGATGTGCCGACACAAGATTTAATTACCAAAGATAACGTTTCTGTGCGCGTCAACGCGGTCGTTTATTTTCGCGTAGTCGATCCTCAAATGGCGATTAACAATATTGAAAGCTACAGCGATGCCACCAGTCAGTTAGCACAAACCACGCTGCGCTCGGTATTGGGTCAGCATGAACTCGATGAATTGCTATCAGAGCGAGAACGCCTCAATAAGGATTTACAATCCATTCTCGATCAACAGACTGATGACTGGGGAATCAAGATTGCTACGGTTGAAGTCAAACATGTTGATTTAAATGACAGCATGGTCAGAGCCCTAGCCCGTCAGGCAGAAGCAGAACGTAACCGTAGGGCGAAGATCATTCACGCTACTGGTGAGTTAGAGGCTTCAAATAAATTAAAAGAAGCAGCGCAAATGCTCAACGAAGCACCGAATGCACTGCAATTACGTTACATGCAGACACTCACTGAAATCACTACAGACAAAACATCCACTATTATTTTTCCAATGCCGATCAATCTTGTCGAAGCTGTCAGTGATATCGCCGAAGCGGTGAAAAAGAATAAAGAGACACAAGATAAGTAAGATTCTGCCCCTAGGAAGTAACGACCACTCACGTTACTTCCTTATTTGGTACTCGCTTTAAGGATGTGCCCATCTTCTTTATCACATTCTTGTTTCATTACTTCTAAGCCCGTTTTAAAGCATGTTCGCCAAGCGGTTTCAACATCGGCATCGTACCCAGAATCACACTGCCGAACCGTTTCTAACAAACTCTCAAGCCAAACATCAAAATCCTGCGGCTCTATACCAATATCTGCACTTGCATGCTTTTTCCCATACTTTTCCACCATTTTGTGCGCTTCGGTCGAGGTATCTGCCATCATAAAAAATACGATAGACCCTCTAAGCATTCTCACTTGTTGGTGCATGTCTATACCGTCAAACTTCTGTCTAAAGTTGGCACTTTTCGACCATAAATTTTTGTAGAACAAGTCGAAAAACTCCTGATCTGAAGTACAACGTTCATAGCTATCATTAAAAACTTCAATCACGTTCATGTTGCTTTCCCCTACGCCTTAATATGAATTTAATTTAATATCAAATAAAAGCTTCCAAATAAGGACTTTTAAGTTTCAAACCGATCAACCCACATCGATTTTCAACAAAAAGTAAAAAGTGATTTAAATAAACACCCTCTTATCAATGAAAAAATATCCATTATCATGAACCCATATTCGAGGTACGCATGGTTGTCGATGCTAGTGCATCCTCATCTGTCATCACATAAAGAGGATATAAACGTGTCCCATCAAATCATTACCGATCTAAATAGCCGTTACACTGCAAAAAAATATGATGAAACCAAGCGCGTTTCTCAAGAAGACATGGCGATAATCAAAGAAGCACTGCGCTTGTCAGCGTCTTCTATCAACTCACAACCATGGAAATTCATCGTTATTGAAAGTGATGAAGCGAAGCAACGTTTCCACAATACGTTTGCAAATATGCATCAGTTTAACCAACCACACGCGAAAGCCGCATCACATACGATTCTGTTTGCTTACGATCCTAAATTTACTAAAGAGAAATTTGCGAAGCGTGTGGATGCAGAAGTAACATCTGGCCACTTGCCAGCGGAGATGTACAACAACTTTATGGGTGCTTACGCTTTTGCCGATGCAAATACGGACGAAAATGGCTTCAACGGAAACTGGACAAAAGCACAAGTCTATTTGGCACTAGGCAACCTACTACACACATTGGCACGACTAGGCATTGACTCAACACCGATGGAAGGTGTCGATCCTGCTCTGATTGGAGAAGAGTTTAAAGAAGAGCTCGAGGGCCATATCTGTGAAGTTGCGCTAGCGATTGGCTACCATAAAGATGGGGAAGATTATAATCATGGTCTTCCAAAAGCGCGCCTTGCAATGGATGACGTAATTACGACTCTATAGTCGACCATTGTCTTAGCTTAGCGACTTAAATCATTGTTTAAACTAAAAAGAGCCGCACATTAATGCGGCTCTTTTTTACTTGGTTCTGCGTCAACTTTACGCAACTTGCTCTGACTTAAAATTACCAAGCAATGCATCGTAAAGCTCATTGTCGCTCAACACACCAACCAGTTTATTATCTTCAACCATAAGCAGAGGTTGATTGCTACGCTGTTTAAGTTCAATCGCTTCTCGCATACTGATTTCTGGGCTAACCTGAACCAGAGAGTTTTTATTAACTTCGTCAAGGTTCGAAGAGTCGCTCTTCCATTGAATCAACGATTTACCTTTATCCGCTAAACTTAACCCCTTGCTCTCTTGTATCACCCAAATATCTTTATCAGGGCAAATCAGAACACGCGTATCTTCGCGAACCAAATCGTCACGCATTAAGGAACGTCCCTTCAGTACATTTAATGGATTAGTGTGAGCAACAAAGTCCGCCACATAATCGTTTTCTGGAGCAAGAATGATCTGTTCTGGCTTGCCATGTTGAATCAGCTTTCCTGATTCCATAATGGCGATGTTGTTGCCGATTTTAAGCGCCTCATCCAAGTCGTGACTTACAAAAAGAATGGTTTTGTTTAGCTTTTCTTGAAGCAGAATCAATTCATCTTGAAGCTGAGCACGAATCAATGGATCAAGTGCTGAAAACGGTTCATCCATTAACAAGATATCAGTGTCCATCGCAAACGCTCGCGCTAGGCCAACACGCTGCTGCATACCACCAGAAAGCTCGTGCGGGAATTTGGTTTCCCACTCAGATAAACCGACCATTTCGAGCTGTTCACGCGCCTTTTTACGACGCTCTGCTTTACCAATGCCTTGCATCTCTAGACCAAACGCTACATTGTCTAACACCGTTAACCATGGCATCAATGCAAACTTCTGAAACACCATGGACACGCGGTGCGTACGAAGGTGGCGCAGTTTCTGTTCGTCACAGTTAGAGAGCTCAACCATATCGTCGCCGTCTTTAATTTTTAGAGAGCCACGAGAAATGTCGTTCAATCCGTTCACCGTTCGCAGCAAACTTGATTTACCCGAGCCCGAAAGCCCCATCAAAACACAGATCTCACCCTGTTTCACGTTCAGCGAAACATTATCAACCCCAACCACTTGGCCAGTTTCATCAATGATTTCTTGTCGAGACTTCCCTTGATCTAGTAGTGCTAGCGCCTGTGCTTGTTGCTGACCAAAAACGACATCAAGATTGTGAATAGTAATAGCGTCCATGATTATGCCTCCTTCTGGTTTGGTGCTTTACACAAGCGATCAAGAATGATGGCAACGAGTACAATCGCTAAACCAGCTTCAAAACCTTGTGAAATGTTTACCGTATTCAGTGCACGTACGACTGGCTTACCAAGCCCATCAGCACCAACAAGCGCCGCAATGACCACCATAGAAAGAGACAACATAATGCACTGCGTAACGCCAGCCATAATACTTGGCAATGCCGCAGGCAACTCTACCTTGAACAGTAGCTTCATGCGGCTGGCACCAAATGCTTTACCCGCTTCAAGTAGCTCCTCCGGCACTTTAATAATGCCGAGGTACGTCAAGCGAATGGGTGCTGCGATAGCAAAAATGATGGTCGAGATTAGGCCAGGAACAATACCCAATCCAAACAGAACCAAGGTTGGAATTAGGTAAACGAATGTCGGGACGGTCTGCATTAAATCGAGTATTGGCCGCAACAAGGTGTATAACCAAGGACGGTGCGCCGCCATAATGCCCAACGGCACGCCAATTAATACGGAAATCGTTGTCGCTGCAAACACAAGGACAAAGGTTTCCAGCATTTCTTGCCAGTAACCAAGGTTGAGAATTGCGAGTAAGGCCAACACGATAAATACGACAAGAGGAATACTGCGATGTAAGAACCAAGCAATTGCCGCCGTCATAATGATTGGCGCTGCAGGTGGCATCCATTTAAAAATGTCCACCACGAAAAGAATGATCGTTTCAAGTGTAATAGAGATTGCATCGAAAAAACCCGATGCATTGATGGTTAACCAATCGACGCCAGTTTCCATCCATTGGCCCAACGGTAGTTTGTTGTCCGTAATAAAATTCAAAATAAAACCTTTGTGTTAATGAAGCGGGCAAAACTCTGCCCACTTTCTTTTAAAAAAACGAGCTCAAATACTGCTTATTAAGCGTTTGTTTTTAAGTAGTTTGTAATAGCTGTTAGCGCATCTTGGCCATCTACCGTTTTCACGCCCTCTAGCCACGCTTCAATTTGCTCTTGGTTTGCATTCAACCATGCTTGCGCTGCTTTTGATGGCTTCTGTTTCTGGTTAAGAATCGCTTCCATCAGTTCATTTTCCATTTCTAGGTTAAACTCTAGATTTTTCACTAGCTGACCTACATTTGGACACTCAGCGAGGTAATTTTTACGTACGTTTGTGTAGACGTTCGCGCCGCCGTAGTTAGGACCGAAGAAGTCATCACCACCCGCTAGATATTCCATTTCAACGTTACTATTCATTGGGTGCGGCGCCCAACCTAGGTACACAATCCATTGATTGCGGCGTGCGGCACGTGATACTTGAGATACCATGCCTGCTTCACTGGACTCAACTAGGCTGAAATCTTTTAGGCCGAATGCGTTACTATCAATCATTGACTGAATTAAGCGGTTGCCATCGTTTCCAGGTTCAATGCCGTAAATGCGGTCTTTAAATTTGTCGGCATGTTTTACTAGGTCAGCGAAGTTGGTCACGCCTGCGTCATAAACGTATTTTGGAACCGCTAGCGTGTATTTTGCGCCAACGAGGTTCGCGCGTACGGTTTCAACGGTACCTGCATCACGGTATTTCGCGATATCACCTTCCATCGTTGGCATCCAGTTACCTAAGAAAATGTCGATATCGCCATTAGCCATAGAGGAGTAAGTTACAGGCACAGACAGAAGATCAGTCTTCGTTTTGTACCCCAACCCTTTAAGTAACTCTGATGTAACGGCAGTGGTCGCAGTGATGTCAGTCCAACCTACATCTGCGAAACGAACCGTTTCACATTGGTTGGCGTAAGCGCCTGTTGCTAAAGTACTTAGTGCAATTGTTGAGAAGATTTTTGTCATCTTAGACATGTTGAATTCCTTGTAATGATTACTGACTTTTTCATTTTATGAGATCGAATCGAGATCTCTTTTTGGCGGATGCATTCGTTGCATCTCTTGCCAGTCCGGTGCAATCCAAACTGGTACGTTGTTCGACGTTTCTAGGGCGTTATCCAAAATCATATCCGCGGCGCGTTCTGCCACCATAATCGTTGGCGCATTTAAATTACCGTTCGGAATGGTTGGGAAAATAGAAGAGTCCACCACACGCAAGCCTTGAATACCGCGTACTTGGCATCGCTCATTTAAGACGGCTAATGGGTCATTATCTGCGCCCATTTTGCAGGTACAAGATGGATGGTAAGCACTCTCGACGTTTTGCTTCACCCATTCATCAATCTGTTCATCCGTTGTGATGTTCAGACCGGGTTGGATCTCGTCCCCACGAAACTCATCCATGGCTGGCTGATTGAGGATCTCGCGAGTAAGGCGAATACAATCACGCCAATCCTGCTTATCTTGTTCAGTGGAAATGTAGTTAAACTCAATCTTCGGCTTATCATTCGGATTCGCAGAGACAACTTCGACCGACCCGCGACTTTCTGGCTTGTTAGGTCCGACGTGCACTTGGAAACCATGACCATCAAAAGCAGCTTGCCCGTCATAGCGCATTGCCGCTGGCAAGAAGTGATATTGAATATTTGGCCACTTTAGTCCTTCACGAGAGCGGATAAACGCACACGATTCAAAGTGGTTAGTAGCACCAAGGCCTTTGCGAGTTAATATCCACTCAGTGCCAATCAAGCCCTTGCTCACCAACCCTAATTTGCTGTTGAGCGTGATAGGTTGTTTACAGTGATATTGGAAGTACACTTCTAAGTGATCTTGCAGGTTTTTACCTACTCCCTCCAACGAGTGTTTCACCTCAATGCCCGCTTTTTCTAATACTGCCTTAGGGCCAATGCCTGAAAGCTGCAACAGCTGAACGGAGCCAACCGAACCCGCACTCGAAATCACTTCATTATTCGCAAAACATTGCTGAATTGAACCTGACTTTTCAAATTCAACGCCTACCGCTTTCTTGCCTTCTGCACCAGTTTCTTCTAATAAAACTCGATGAACCGTCACCCTCTTCATTAGGGTGAAGTTTTTGCGTTTTTTAGCACGGCTTAAGTATGCGTTAGAGGTTGAAGCGCGTACGCCTTTGTCGACGGTCATATGCATTGGGCCAAAGCCCTCTTGTTGATAACCGTTGTAATCTTTTGTTTCTGGGTAGCCCGCTTCTTTGCCTGCATCAATAAAAGCTTGGTACAGTGGATTGAGCTTCATATCGTTGCCGTTACATGTGCCGACTGGCCCGTGATCGCCCCGATATTCATCAGCACCACCAATCCAAGACTCTGCTTTACGGAAATAAGGCAAACACGACTGATAATTCCAGCCTTTCGCTCCTTCCTCTTCCCACTGGTCAAAGTCACAAGCGTGTCCGCGAACGTAAACCATGCCGTTGATAGATGAGCTACCGCCCAGAACTTTTCCGCGAGGACAATGAAGTTGGCGACCATCCAACCCTTGCTCTTCAACCGTCTCAAACTGCCACGCGTATTTTTCAGTATTCATCGGGTAAGAAAGCGCTGTTGGCATTTGGATAAAAATACTTTTATCCGACCCACCCGCTTCGAGTAATAGAACCGAATTTTGACCACTTTCACTTAAGCGATCCGCTAACACACAGCCGGCCGAACCCGCACCGACGATGATGTAATCGTAGTGTTGTTGCATTTTTATTCTCCTAGGAGTTAATACGAATCACCGTAGATAAGTGAACGAAATTAGCGTAGGAAAAATGCTTGAGAACAAGGCGGAAATTTTGATAAGTAGTTAACCTACAATCAAAATTGACAACGTAGTTATCGAGCATTTTAACAAGCTAAAGCGGTCAGTTATCTACTATGAGTAGTATCATTTGTAAGGGCTTTCGAAGTCGCTTAGCTGAACCAGAACACTCTTCGTTTGTGTGTAATGTTTAAGGGTTTCGACTCCGTTTTCACGGCCAACACCTGATTGCTTGTAGCCGCCAACTGGCATTTCTGCAGGTGAGTCACCCCATGTGTTCACCCAACAAATACCCGCTTGAATTTGATGGATAACACGGTGCGCACGAGATAGGTTTTGAGTAAATACACCTGCCGCTAAGCCATAATCGGTGTCATTTGCACGCGCAATCACTTCCGACTCATCGCGGAATTTCAGAACTGACATTACCGGGCCAAAGATTTCTTGTTGAACGTGGCTCATGTCATCATCGCAATCGACAAATACGGTTGGAGCAACAAAGTTACCATTAGCTAGGCCATTGTCTGTTACTTTGTAGCCGCCAGTCAGTAACGTCGCGCCACTCGCTTTCGCGGCTTCAATCGCTCCTAGAACTTTCGATTCATGATCTTTAGAGATTAGCGCGCCAATTTGCGTGTTCTCATCAAGCGGATCGCCGACGACTAACAACTCGGTTCGGGCTTTAAGCTGTGCGATAAAGTCGTCATAAATACCTTCATGGACAAATACACGTGTACCGTGCGTACAAACCTCACCTTGGGTGTAGAAGTTCGCCACCATGGCCGCAGAAACGGCATCGTTTAACTTCGCATCATCAAAAATAATCAGTGGAGACTTACCACCAAGCTCCATCGTTACTTGTTTTAGTGTCTTAGCGCTGTCACTCATGACGACTTTACCGGTGCCTGACTCACCCGTGAATGACACTTTTGCGATATCAGGATGCGCCGTTAGCATCTGTCCTACTCGGTAATCCCCTTGCACGACATTAAATACGCCATCTGGCATGCCCGCTTCTGAATAAATTTCGGCGAGCTTAAGCGCCGTTAATGGTGTTTCTTCTGATGGCTTGAAGATCATTGCGTTGCCCGCAGCCAGTGCTGGCGCCGATTTCCACATCGCAATTTGAATTGGATAATTCCAAGCGCCAATACCCGCGCAAATGCCCAATGGCTCACGACGTGTATAGAAAAACTGATCGTCGCTGAGTGGCTGCTGTTCACCTTGTAGACTTGGAGCAAGGCCAGCGTAGTACTCAAGAACATCGGCACCTGTTGTGACATCAACCGCGATAGCTTCTTGAATGGGCTTACCAGTATCTGCCACTTCCAATGCAGCCAACTCGTCATTACGCTCACGTAAAATGGCAACGGCTTTGTGTAAAATACGGCTGCGCTCAATCGCAGTCATCGCCGACCATGCAGCAAAACCTTTCTTTGCCGATTCAATCGCTGCTTGAAGATCGTCTTGGTTCGCTTGTTTAATGTTGGCCAATGGCTCACCATTCGCCGGATTGTAAGTGGTGAAGTGTTCATCTGAACACCCGTCGTACATCGCACCATTGATATAGTGTGCTTTCATTTCCATTTTGAAGACCTGTAACTTTTATATTTTTTCAGAATAAAACGTAAGTTGTTTTTCGAGATAATCGTTGATGATGATTCTCGCTCTTTCTGCATCAATGCCTTGCGGGTTGAGCGTTCCGCGCAGCCAAATTCCATCAATAAGTGATGCAATACCATGAGCAACCAATTCAGCCTGCTCTGCATTTAATAATGCTTTGAGTTCTTTTCTTAGGTGGGACAATAGACGTCGTTCGTTGACACGCTGCAAACGCTTGAGCTGCTCGTCATGCATTGAGTACGACCAAAACGCCAGCCAAGTCTTAGCAACTTGGTTTTCTGCCTGATAGCCGACAAAGTTACCATCAATGATGGCGTTAATTCTTTGGTGATGAGCATCACTTGGCAGCTCACGTAACTTCTGTGTGATAGTGGACGAAAGCTGACGCAAGATTTCGCGCATCGTTTCCTCCAGCAATCCGTGCTTACCACCGAAATAGTGGTTGATAATCCCCGTTGATACACCGGCTTCTTTGCTGATTAACGAAATACTCGCCGCGTGTAAACCGACTCTATCAATCACTGACATTGTCGCTTTCACAAGCTGCGGTTTTCTGATTTCAGGCATCCCCACCTTTGGCATTTTGCGTCCCTGTTATTTTTAATTGAACGGTTAGTTAAATATAAAATGCCTGAAAATTAATTCGAACTCAAATTATTTTTAAAGAAAAATGTTAGTAAAAAAGGATGAAAAGTTGAGGGTGTACGAAAAATCGCTCGGTAAGAACTTGTCGGGATAACTAGATTTCAGTTTAAGAACAAACAAACAAGAAAAACAAAATCAAACACTTAACTCTTTCTCTATTTTTAAAACGATGATGAACGAGTTGATTTTTGAACAACAAAAATCTGTGCCACAAAAAATTTATATCGACCACTAATCATTTCACCTGTACATGGTTTGTTTGTACAAAGAATAGACACACTAGTTTGTTATAGTTTTGTAGACACAAGTGGCATTCGCACTTTGAAGGTGAAGGAGGCAAAAAGAGAGGTTATGTTGAACGCCATGAATATGCGATTCGATATCCTTAAGCCATTTTTAAGTAATATCGCCAAGTGACTTTAAGATGTTAGATTCAGCGTTTTATATTCGAAGCAAGGATCTCAAAGTCACTTGGCTATCAAAGTAAATGGGAGGGATAAGTTCAGATTCATCGTGCGATGAGCCTGAACTCTTGATTTCTGTTACGCTAGCGAACGACCTTTCACGCAGTTGCGTCCGTTCGCTTTCGCTTGATAAAGCAATTTATCGGCCTGATCGCAAAGTGATTTAAAGCTCATCTCATTATCTTCAGTGGTAACGACTCCAAAACTACAGGTCACTCTCACTTCTTCTTTCTGTTCCGTAACAAAGCCATGTAGGGATAAAGCGCTACGTAAACGTTCGGCAGTAATAAGGGCGTTTTCATGGTCTGTATTGGGCATAACAACAAACTCTTCACCACCAAAGCGAGCAACAATGTCGTTTTCACGTACAGTTTCCTCCAACACTTTGGCAACGCCAGTTAGTACGGTATCTCCAAACACATGCCCATAGGTATCATTTACCTGCTTGAAATAATCCACATCGATTAACGCTAAAGTTACTGGCCCCGATTGTGGTTTATTTGGCACCATTTTCTGTTTATCGAGTTTGCTATCTACCCATTTATTTAAAGCTAGATAACCGTACTTAACTTGCTCGACTTGCTCAAAAACAAAGTGTTGTATTTTTTCTTGCTTAGATTGAGGTACCGGTTTCTCTTTTCGCTCACGCCACACTTCTACTGGCTTAGTGAACCAGTCCTCTAAAAAACGGCGATTGAACAACCCTGTCAATGTGTCTGTCTTTGCGAGGCGACGCATTCTCAAACGCGAGCGATTGACGACGAGAAATACTACCGCCATCAAAAATAGAACACCGATGAGCGCAAGTAGCGCTTCACCCAATAAGTAAAAAGTACGACGGTTATTTTCTAGCTCCATACGCTGCAACACATTGTTCCAGTTAAGATCTTCGTTCTCATATTCAAGTCGTTCCAACTCAAATAACGTCTGCTGGCGCTCAAGATTTTCAACTTCTCTTTGATTGCTAAATTGGATAAATTTATCGTGATAGTTACCGTAAGTTTCGAATGCTAGTTTAAAGTCATTGCTTCCCGCATAGGCCATAGCGGCGACTTTTAGTAGCTCCATTTGCTGTTGCTTGACGTATCGACTCTCTATAATCTCCGGCAGCATTGGTGCGATCATCGCTAAAAGTATTTCAAATTGCTGCTGCTCTAACATATATTCGGCTTGTAACAACTTAAATGTTGCCAAATACGCGCTAGACGTTTCTCTGTACTGTAAATTCTCCGCCAGCTTCAAGTGGTTAACCATCTTCTTTTCTTGATTCGTCTCGCGATATAAAGCTGCAAGTTCAAGATTAACTCGAAATCTAAAGCGTCCATCACCGATAATTTGAGCCAGCTTTAACGCTCGCTGATATGACGCTATCGCCTCTTCGTATTGGAACTGTGCTTTATGAAGTTTCGCTATCGTCAAAACGCTCAACAACTCATTGAACGACATACGCCTATCCCTAAAATAGCGATATGCTTGTTCCAAAAGCGCCTCAGATCGGTCGTAACCCTGAATTTTGACAAGTACGTCACCTAGCTCTAGTGCTGCACGTTCGACCAGCCCGTGAACACCTGAAGATTCAGCCGCATCCATGGACGACATAAGTGCAGCATAGGATTTTTTAAACTCACCTTGCTCATCGTAATAGCGTCCTTTTAGCAACAGGATTTCTGATTCAAGTTGCTTATCACCATTCTCACGCGATGTTTCCAACAAGCTATCCAACGCAGAAAGCGCGGTATCGATATCGCTCTTTCCAACCATAGTTCGCATCTGAATCAACTTAAACAGGAGATACTCATGGCTCTGTGGACGCACAAGCTCCAATCCTTTTTGAACGACACTCTGACTCTCTTCTACGCGCCCTAGCAGCTCTAAAACCGTGGCCTTGGCAAGCCAGTAACGCACCAACAGCGCTGTTGGTTGGTTTTGTAGTAAAGACTCTTCTTCTAACGCTTCAATCAAAGCTAAAGAACTCTGAGGTAATGCGTAAATTTGATTTTCGATGCCTTCTAACGACTGTAAAAACTTACCTTCCTGTTCCACCTTTTCTGTGGAGGCCTGAACAGAAAAACACAGACACCCCAATAATAGCGGCATCGTCCTAAGCGAATGAAATAGTGACATTATTGCTCTTCCCTAATGGGTAGTTACTTCAGTGTAATTGAGAATTCTGATTATTTATTATTAAGACAACTGAAGGTTATTCAGTCAGCCTCATATTCCCATGTATTTTGCGCTGAATAATAAATCACCACCTTTAGATGCCGAAATAGTTTTCGGTCACAATATAACCAATGAGAGTGTTTTTTACACACCAAGAATAATGATCTCGTTAGTGAGACAAAAGTTCGTCTTAGTTGTGAGTTGATACATTTACATGACAAGCAATATAGAACTAACCATTCACATTAGAAATAGAATCAATTTTTATACCGTTCGATGAGATAGCAGTCGACCATGCATCCAATACATTTTTCAGATAGAAGCAATAAAAGAAAGAAGAAAGTGGAAGGAAGCGGACAATCAAACTCGCTCCCCTTTTTTTATGTTGCAGAGGGGGTTACATTCGCATTCCGCCATCGACTTCGAACACTCGTCCGGTCACGAATTCGTTGGTTAACACGTATTTTATGGTCGATGCAATTTCATCCGCCAAACCTAAACGTCCAACCGGAATCATTCCGATTAAACGTTCCATCGCTTCAGGTTTTATTTGGTCTGTCATGGCAGTTTTGATGACACCCGGAGCAATCGCCACTGAGCGAATTCCGAAACGCCCTAACTCTTTCGCCCACACCGTTGCCATGGTGGCTACCGCCGCTTTAGATGCTGAATAGTTGGTTTGACCAATATTCCCGGCACGCGCAACGCTGGATATGTTGATCAGAACCCCTTTGCTATCGGTGTTCAGCATTACCCTGCTCGCTTCACGGCCACACAGGAAAGTGCCTGTTACATTCACATCTAGAACAGACTGAAATTGTTCCAGCGACATCGTGTTAACCTGACCATCTTTGACTTTAATGAACATACCATCACGCATAATACCTGCGTTATTGATAACGCCATTGAGCTGCTTGAAATCTGCCTCAATTTGCTCAAAAGCAGTGCACACCTGCTGTTCGTCAGTCACGTTCGTCACATAAAAGCGAGCGGTAACGCCGAGAGATTCACATTCCGCTTTCGTTTCAGCCAGTTGCTCTGAATTGAGGTCGATAAGCGCAAGATGAACGCCATTTTCCGCCAGTGACAGTGCCATTTGTTTACCCAGCCCCTGCCCTGCCCCCGTGATCGCAATGACCTTATTTGCTAACTCCATAAGCGCTCCTTAGGCCTGATTTTGCTTTTGGTAGAACTCAAACAAGCTTGAAAAATCTTTTTGCCCGTTGCCCTGACTGTTGTGAAAATTAAACAGATTACGAGCCAAGCTGCCCATTGGCGTTGATGTTTGACTGGCAACCGCCGCTTCCATCGCAAGACCCAGATCTTTAGCCATTAACTGGCTCATAAAGCCGCCTTGATAACCATTGCTTGCAGGCGTACTTTCCATCACACCTGGACAAGGGTTATAAAGCTCTAGCGCCCAGTTACGCCCTGAACTTTGCAACATGATGTCGGAAAGCACTTTGGGATCGAGTCCATTTTCCATCCCTAAATTGAGTGCTTCACAGGTGCCGCTCATCAAAATGCCCAACATCATGTTATTGCAGATCTTCGCGACCTGACCAGCTCCAGCATCACCCGCATGGAAGATGTTTTTACCCATGTGGCTAAGCACCGCTTTGGCTTGAACAAAGTTCTCTTGTGAGCCGCCAGCAATGAAAGTTAACGTACCTGCTGCTGCGCCCGCAACGCCGCCAGATACTGGTGCATCAACAAAACTGATACCAAGTTGCGATGCTTTTTCGCCAACCAAGCGAGCAGTCGCCGGATCGATGGTGGAAGAATCAATCAGCAAGGAACCTGATTCGACGCTATCTAAGATGCCATCTTGACCAAGATAAACGCTTTGAACGTGTTGGCTCGCTGGCAGCATAGTGACAACCACGTCAACACCTTGTACTGCCTGCTGAACGGAATCGGCACTTGAAGCGCCCAATGCGGTCAACTCCTCAACTGCGTTTGGGTTCAAATCAAATACTTCGACGTTCAAGCCCGCTTTGAGTAGATTCTTAGCCATAGGCGCACCCATGTTACCAAGGCCAATAAATGCAATTTTGTCCATATCGTATTTCTTCCTTGTACTAAAGTGCCGCTATAGCTACCGACGATGCGGTCAGTGGGTATTCTGCTGAGTCAATTGGCGAGAAGAAGCGCTCCAAAACTTGTGGCGTTACGTCAGAAACCGTGCGATGTTGCCAAGTCGGTTGATTGGTTTTATCAATAATCAGCGCACGAACCCCTTCTCTAAAATCACCTTCTAAGCCACAACGTAGTGTTAGGTTAAATTCCATATCAAAACACGCTTTCAAAGAGAGGTTTTGATACTGCGTTAACTGCTGATAAGTGATACTGAGCGACAGCGGACTGCCATAGTTCAGTGACTTCTGCGCATTGACGAACCACTTGTTATCAACGTTAGCACGGCTGATTGCATCAACAATTGACGCTAAGTCACCCGAACATAACTGCTCAATCAATTCCGCATAGGGCATCAACATCCCTTCGGTTGGCTCGTCCACGTGTACCGAACGCAGCGTAGTGGCGATTTTTTCGTTGATGTTCGCTTCACCTTTCCAACTTACCGATGCAAGCAGATCCAGCAGCACTTGCTTGTTTTCTGGCTGTGCAATCCATTGGCTTAACCCCAACGCTTTCATATCTGTTGCGTTAATTTGGCAAGCCGTCAAACTTAAGAACAGTGCCAAATGTTTTGGCAACTGGTTCAGGAAGTACGTCGCGCCTACATCTGGGTAAAGGCCAATTTTAATCTCTGGCATTGCAAAGCGTGTGGTGGTTTCTGCTACGCGATGGCTGGCACCCATAAACAGGCCAACTCCCCCGCCCATCAAATAACCATGTCCCCACGCGATGATCGGTTTTGGATAAGTATGAATAAGATGGTCACAACGATATTCGAGGTCAAAGAAGGTTTCCATCGCTGAAAACGCAGAATCAAAATCTTGCTCTTTGTTTTCAAGTGCGCGATAGATCGCTTGAATATCTCCGCCAGCACAAAACGCTTTTTCACCTTGAGCATGCAAGAATACCGCGACGACGCTGTCGTCCGTTTGCCATTCATTAAGCTGTTTGTACAACTTCTCAATCATCACGTAACTCAACGCGTTGAGAGCAGCTGGATTATCAAGCTCCAGCACACCAATAACAGAGCCATCAGCGCACTTAAGCTTTGAAACATTTACTGTACCTGTCATTTGGCCTCCGCTAGCTGTTTGTCCATTGTGGCTTGCGCTTTTGCAAAAACGCATTCACACCCTCAGTCTGATCTTGTGTATTGAACAGCTGTAAAAACAGTTCACGCTCTAAAACCAATCCAGCCGCGTGAGTTTGGCTGCGTCGACCTTGAATGAGCGTTTTGCACGCAGAAATGGATTTCGGTGATTGGCCCGCAACACGCTGTGCTAGCTCCATAGCCGCTTCGAGTGCTTGACCTTTCGCCACCACCTCTTCGACTAAACCAATTTTTTCCGCTCGCTCGGCCGTCACACGCTCGCCACACAGGATCATACGCTTCGCCCAACCTTCACCTACCAACGCGGTCAGGTTTTGCGTCCCTCCCGCACACGGCAACAAACCTACCGATGCTTCAGGAAGTGCCATTTGTACTTGTTCTTCTGCGATACGAATGTCACACGCCATCGCCACTTCCAGACCGCCGCCCATCGCATAGCCATTAATCGCTGCGATAGAAACCCCATCGAATGCAGAAAGCGCTTCAAACGCTTCACCAAATGCGAACGCCATGTCCGCTGCTTGTGATTTATCACCCGATGCAAAGTTATTAAGATCTGCTCCAGCAGAGAAGAACTTCTCGCCTTCGCCTGTTAAAACCAACGCATAAATAGAGCAATCATTGCTAAGTTCAATCGCCAACTCTTTTAGCTGATTCAAAGACTCAAGCGTCCAAGTGTTCGCTGGCGGATTACTAATCGTGAGCTTGGCAATATGCGCTTCGCGCTCTAATTTGATTTGTGCCGTCATAATCTTTCAGTCCTTTTTAATTTCTTTAGGTAAGGCTGTGTCTCGCTGACTAAAGCAGCTCAACGCCTTCCGTTAGTAATCGTCTTGCGACGATCAGACGCATGATTTCGTTGGTACCTTCAAGGATTTGGTGAACACGAACGTCTCGGAAATGGCGCTCGACTGGATATTCTTTGATGTAGCCATAGCCACCGTGAATTTGCAGCGCCTGATCGCAGACTTTAAAGCCCACATCAGTAGAAAAGCGTTTTGCCATGGCACAGTACGCACTTTTTTCTACGTGCTGGGCATCGAGTTTAGCGGCAGCGAGTCGCACCATTTGACGCGCAGCGACCAGCTCAGTCGCCATATCAGCAAGCTTGAACTGCAACGCTTGAAATTGCGCCAGTGAACGGCCGAACTGTTTGCGTTCGGTCATGTATTGTTTGGCTTCGTTCAGAGCTTGTTGCGCAGTACCGACGGAACAAGTGGCGATATTGATTCGGCCGCCATCCAGACCAAGCATGGCGAACTTAAAGCCTTCTCCCTCTTCACCCAACAGATAGTCAGCCGGAATACGAACATTTTCGAAGGTAATCATGCGAGTTGGCTGGCAGTTCCAACCCATTTTGGCTTCTTTTTTACCGTAGCTAATGCCTTCGCAATCAGCAGGAACAACGAATGCAGAAACGCCACTCGCTCCTTCACCACAGGAACGCGCCATCACGACTAATACATCTGTATCACCGGCACCCGAGATAAACACTTTTGCGCCATTGAGAACAAACTCATCGCCATCACGCACTGCGCTAGTCGTTAGAGAAGCGGCGTCAGAGCCGGCATTAGGTTCGGTTAAACAGTAGGAAGCGAGCTTTTCACCCGAAATTAGATCCGCGCTAAATTGCTGCGCCACTTCGGCTTTGGCAAAGCTGGTGATCATCCACGTCGCCATGTTGTGAATGGTCATAAACGCAGTAGTCGCGGTACAACCCATAGCCAACTGCTCGAAAATGATCGCCGCATCCAAACGAGATAACCCCAAGCCACCGTGCTCTGGTGGCGTGTAGATACTCAAAAAGCCCAGCTCACCCGCCTGACGCAGTACATCTTTAGGGAAGTGATGGTTTTCATCCCACTCGGCCGCGTGCGGCGCTAACATTTGGTCTGCAAACTGCTTTGCTACTTCGGCAAACGCGAGTTGATCTTCGTTTAATTCAAAATCCATCTTGAAGTCCTAAGGTCTAATTCGTTGCATTTGTATCCGAGCCAAGCCCTCTAAAAGGATGAAGGGCTTGGCTAGAGGTGTCGCTAATCCAGTAATTAGCTAAGTTGAATAGTCATGTTTGGACCGCTTGGAATGTCATCTTCAAACCAACGCGCGGTGACAGTTTTCGTCTCGGTGTAGAAGCGAACCGCTTGTTTACCGTAAGCATGCAGGTCGCCGTAGAAGCTGCCTTTCCACCCAGTAAACGAAAAGAACGGCAATGGCACCGGAATCGGTACGTTGATTCCTACGTTACCTACTTCGATATTGTGTTGATACTTTCTCGCGGCAGCGCCGTTCGCCGTGAAAATAGACGTACCATTACCAAAGCGGTTTGCATTGATCAGTTCAATCGCTTCATCTAGGTCATCCACTTCCATAGTTAACAGTACAGGCCCGAAAATTTCTTCCTGATAAATCGACATGTCTGTGGTCACGTTGGTAAACAGTGTTGGCCCCACCCAGTTACCGTTCGGGAAGCCAGGTACTTGGCAGTCTGTCCCGTCCAGAACACAATTCGCGCCTGACGCTTTGCCTTCATTAATCAGATTCACCACTCGCTGCTTCGCTTGAGGGCTAATCAGTGGACCATAACCGGCGGTTTCATCATCCCACGCGCCAGGCTGAACCTGAGCTAACGCCTCTTTAAGCTCTGGAATCCATTCTTTGGTTTCGCCGACAAATACGGCAACCGAAATAGCCATACAGCGTTGGCCTGCAGCACCAACTGACGCGCCAACTAGGTTATTGATGACTTGCTGTTTGTTTGCATCCGGCATGATGACCATGTGGTTCTTAGCACCTGCAAATGACTGCACGCGTTTCAGGTTGTCTGTACCTGTTTTGTAGATGTACTCACCAACGGGCACAGAGCCAACAAAAGAGATCGCACGAACAACTGGATCAGTCAGAATGCGGTCGACTTGCTCTTTGGTCCCGTGAACAACTTGCAATACGCCTTTTGGTGCGCCAGCTTGTTCAAACAGCTCCGCCAGTTTCATTGCCGTTAGTGGCACTTGCTCTGACGGCTTCAAAACAAAGGTGTTGCCACAAGCGATCGCCATCGGGAACATCCACAATGGGATCATCGCAGGGAAGTTAAACGGTGTAATGCCAGCACAAACGCCGAGCGGTTGAATGTAAGAGTAACCATCAATATTGGTCGCGACGTTCTCAACCGTTTCGCCCATCATTGAGCTACAAATGTTTGCAGCTTGCTCTACCACTTCAATTCCGCGCCAAATGTCACCCTTTGCATCCGCGAGGGTTTTGCCTGTCTCACTTGAAAGCAGTATCGCCAACTCATCGTGTTGCTCTTTTAACAGATGTTGGTAGCGCAACATCAATCTAGCACGCTCCGGCGCTGCAACTTCTTTCCAGCGTTTGAACGTTTCTGTTGCGCTGGCAATCGCCGCATTCATTTCCGATTCCGTGGCACAAGGTACTTGTGCAATCACTTCGTTGGTTGCCGGGTTGGTTACATCTAGCCATTGTTTTGAATCGGAGATGGCAAATTCACCACCGATATACTGCTTTACTTGTTCTGTCATGATGACATCCTTGTATTTTTCAGCTTGTTACTGACTACTGTTATGTAAGTGAAACTTTGTTGAGAGTGATTTAGCAGATTTCAATCGCGATAGCGGTAGCTTCGCCGCCGCCAATACAAAGCGATGCAACGCCACGCTTACCACCAGTTTGTTTTAGCGCATGAATCAAAGTGACAAGGATTCGATTGCCACTTGCGCCTATTGGATGCCCCAGCGCACAAGCCCCTCCGCGAGGGTTCACTTTGCTCTCGTCCAGTTCGAGAGCTTTCACCGCGTATTGAGTCACGACAGCAAAAGCTTCATTGATTTCCCAAAGGTCCACGTCTGATTTGTCCCAGCCCGTTTTTTCCAGCAGCGATTCAATCGCGAAGACTGGTGCGATGGTGAACTCATCAGGCTGTCTTGCATGCGTGCTGTACGCGACAATTTTGGCTAGAGGCTGAAGGTTTTCCTGACGACCAAACTCACTATCGACTAAGATCATTGCCGACGCACCATCCGAAATGGAACTAGAGTTTGCTGCGGTTACGCCGCCATCTTTGGCAAACGCAGGGCGTAAGGTAGGAATTTTAGTGACGTCGAGTTTGCTCGGTTGCTCATCATCTACAACCAAGGTTTCGCCGCGTCGATTTTTTACGTTAACAGGCACGATCTCTTCTTTGAACAAACCTTGTTCGATTGCTTGCTGCGTACGAGTCAACGACTGTTGCGCCCAGGCATCCATACTTTCACGGCTGAACTGATACTTTTGCGCCGTCTGTTCTGCAAAGACACCCATCAGCTCGCCTTGGTAGGCATCCTGCAAACCGTCATAAAACATGTGATCAAGCACTTGCTCGTGACCTAAACGGAAACCATCACGCGCTTTCTTTAATAGATAAGGAGAAGACGACATGTTTTCCATGCCACCAGCGATGACAGCATGCGCATTGCCAGATTGAATAAGGTCATATGCCAGCATGACGGTTTTCATACCCGATCCACAAACTTTGTTCAGTGTCGTACAACCAATCGATTGTGGCATTTCAGCTTTAAGACTTGCTTGTCTTGCAGGCGCTTGCCCCACACCGGCGGGTAAAACGCACCCCATCAACACTTCGTCTATTTTGTGCACATCGAGTTGGCTTTCGGCTAGCGCCCCTTGAATGGCTCTCGCACCGAGTTCCGTGACATCTGTTGAAGCTAATGCACCTTGAAAAGAGCCGATAGGCGTTCGCTTAGCGGCAACAATCCATGTTTCATTTTTCATTCCATTAACCTTTTATTGACGTTTACGTCATAACTATACTAACATTTACGTTAACGTCAAGTTTGAGGTTATTGTTTGTTCGAGTGATTCTTTGATTTCGAGTAAATGCGAGTGATATCAAGGCTCAAGAGTGGATGTTGTTTGTTTACTTTAACGTTAACGAATTGTATATTCATGTAAATGTTATACGAAAGTCGTAAGGTTAAGGAATGAACACATTTAAGATCAGCGAGCTCGCGAAAGAGTTCGACATTACTACTCGAAGCATTCGCTTCTACGAAGATTTAGGTCTCCTAACTCCAGAACGTAAAGGCAACACTCGAATCTACAATGGTCGTGATCGAATTCGACTAAAACTGATTTTGCGAGGTAAGCGATTGGGCTTTTCTCTTGCAGATATCAAAGAGTTATTTGAACTCTACGATACCGATCAAAGTACTGAGCAGTTGAACTATATGATTCGGTTGATCGAAGAGAAGAAGGCAGCATTGCAACAGCAAGCAAACGACATTCAAGCGGTAATGATGGAGTTAAATGCTGCGCAGTTGCGATGCCAAAACACACTGAGATCCATGAAAGGCGAAAAAGTCACCTAACACCTCAACTCTGGGATGTAGGTGACGTAAAGGCAAGGACACGCAATGAAATCTACCTACTCTTCCCTGAACTTTGTTTATGACGAAAATACCGATTTGCTTCGCGAGCAAATCAATAGTTTTGCTGCAAGAGAAATTGCGCCGCTAGCGCAATCTATCGACCAAACTAACGACTTTCCAAACCATCTTTGGTCCAAATTAGGTGACATGGGTCTTTTAGGTGTGACCACCAGCGAAGAGTTTGGTGGTGCAGGCATGGGCTATCTCGCCCACGTTATCGCTATGGAAGAAATCAGCCGAGCATCCGCTTCGGTTGCGTTAAGTTACGGCGCTCACTCCAACCTTTGCGTCAACCAAATCCACCGTAACGGCACACAAGCGCAAAAAGAGAAATACCTACCTAAGCTCATCTCCGGTGAACATATCGGCGCCCTTGCTATGAGTGAACCCGGCGCCGGCTCTGATGTGGTCTCTATGCAGCTTAAAGCCGAACGTAAAGGCGATATTTTCCTGCTAAACGGCAACAAAATGTGGATCACCAACGGCCCTGATGCACACACCTATGTTGTCTACGCAAAAACCGACCCAAGCCAGCACTCCAAAGGCATCACGGCATTTATTGTGGAACGCGAATTCCCTGGATTTACTCAAGCACAAAAACTCGACAAGTTGGGTATGCGCGGCTCGAATACGTGTGAGCTGGTCTTCCAAAACTGCGAAGTCCCTGCGGAAAATATTCTCGGCGAAGAAAACCAAGGCGTGAAAGTATTGATGAGCGGCCTCGACTACGAGCGTGTGGTGCTTGCAGGCGGCCCACTTGGCATCATGCAGGCGTGTATGGATATCGTTGTGCCTTACATTCACGACCGTAAACAGTTCGGTAAATCCATCGGTGAATTCCAGCTAGTTCAAGCAAAAATCGCGGATATGTACACACAAATGAATGCCGCTAAAGCGTATGTTTACGCCGTCGCTGCCGCTTGTGATCGTGGTGAAACCACACGTAAAGATTCTGCTGGCGCGATCCTCTACAGCGCAGAGCTGGCAACCAAGATGGCACTGGATGCGATTCAACTACTTGGCGGTAACGGCTACATCAACGAGTTTGATACGGGCCGTTTGTTGCGAGATGCCAAGCTGTATGAAATCGGTGCGGGCACTTCAGAAATTCGCCGCATGCTTATTGGTCGCGAATTGTTTAACGAAAGCGCCTAATCAACATACCTAGGCGTTCTGAATCTAAATAAATTCCTTATTCAACCTAAATCTTATTCAACATAGATAAAGGCGGGTGGTGTCACCCGTCTACCGAATGGAGATCGGCTATTTATGGCTTGTTTGACGACCAATATTAATACCCACTCAGAGCAGTATCAGGAAAACTACCGCTCTATGGCGTCACTTGTAGATCAACTTTATACCGTGACTGCCCAAATAGAAGATGGTGGCGGTGAGAAAGCCCGCGAGCATCAGCAGAAGAAAGGCAAACTTCCGGTACGTGAGCGCATTCTTGCCCTACTCGACCCTGGTTCGTCCTTTCTAGAAATTGGTCAATTTGCTGGCTGGGATGTGTATCCAGATTACGTTCCATGTGCTGGAGTGGTTGCCGGTGTGGGTGTAATTGACGGCAATGAGTGCATGATCGTCGCGAACGACGTGACGGTAAAAGGCGGCAGTTACTACCCACTCACCGTGAAAAAGCACTTAAGAGCACAAGAAATTGCAGAAAAATGCCAACTGCCGTGTGTTTACTTAGTCGACTCTGGCGGCGCTAACCTACCCCGCCAAGATGAGGTATTCCCAGATAAAGACCATTTTGGCCGTATTTTCTACAACCAAGCCCGTATGTCGGCCAAAGGCATTCCACAAATTGCGGTGGTCATGGGGCTATGTACCGCTGGCGGCGCTTATGTTCCTGCGATGTGTGATGTTTCCATCATAGTCAAAGAACAAGGTACGATTTTCTTGGCAGGTCCACCTCTTGTAAAAGCAGCGACAGGTGAAGAAGTCAGCGCGGAAGATCTTGGTGGCGCAGACGTTCACTGTCGCACCTCTGGTGTGGCGGACTATTACGCAGAAAATGATCACCACGCGTTAGAGTTGGCAAGACAAGCGGTTTCACAAATCAACCACTTGAAACCCGTTCAACTCAAGCAAAAAGCACCTCAGGAACCACGTTTTCCTGCCCAAGAGCTGTACGGCATCGTCGGAACCGATCTTAAAAAGCCGTTTGATGTTAAAGAGGTCATTGCCCGAATTGTTGATGATTCCCAGTTCGATGAATTTAAAGCCTTGTTCGGCGAAACCTTGGTCTGTGGCTTTGCCCATATTCACGGTATGCCGATTGGCATTGTCGCTAACAACGGCATTCTATTTTCGGAATCAGCACAAAAAGGCGCGCATTTTATTGAGCTGTGCGCACAACGCAAAATTCCTCTGCTCTTCTTGCAGAACATCACGGGCTTTATGGTCGGTCAGAAGTACGAAGCCGAAGGCATCGCCAAACATGGTGCGAAAATGGTAACTGCTGTTGCGTGTGCAGACGTGCCGAAGTTTACCGTGGTTATTGGTGGATCGTATGGCGCAGGAAACTACGGCATGTGTGGCCGCGCTTATGATCCAACCATGATGTGGATGTGGCCAAACGCGCGCATCTCCGTCATGGGTGGAGAGCAAGCGGCTGGCGTGATGGCGCAAGTGACCCGCGATATCAAAACTCGCAAAGGTGAAAGCTGGAGCGTAGAGGAAGAAGAAGCGTTCAAACGTCCAATTGCGGAGCAATATCAGACTCAAAGCCATGCATACTACGCCAGTGCACGCCTGTGGGACGACGGCATTATTGACCCTGCGAAAACCCGTGATGTTGTCGGCATTGCTCTGTCTGCTGCGCTTAATGCGCCAATACCAGACAGTAAATTTGGCATCTTCCGCATGTAGCCGGATGCAAGGCAAACCTTAACTCCTCGCGAATACCGATGTTTAAAAAGTAATGGTTAGCGAGCATTGAAATACAGACTGAAATGTCAGACAAAGGAAGTCACATGACCGGACTACTGCTTGAAAAAGACAGCAATGGCGTTGCTTGGTTGAGCCTCAATCGACCAGAGAAACACAACGCGTTTAATGATGAATTAATTGCTTCACTTATCGACACCTTGGAAAAACTTGAGAGAGACAACTCTCTACGTGCATTGGTACTAACGGCGCAAGGTAAACACTTTTCTGCGGGTGCGGATCTTGGCTGGATGCAGTCAATGGCCACCAAAACCGAGGGGGAAAATCTGCAAGATGCACAGCAGTTAGCGTTGCTCTTGCACAAACTGGATGCCTTTAGCAAACCAACCATTGCTATGGTGCATGGCGCTGCATTTGGCGGCGCACTTGGGCTTATCTGCTGCTGCGATATCGCTATCGGTACACCTGAAAGCCGCTTCTGTTTGAGTGAAGTGAAACTCGGTTTGTTACCCGCGACAATCGGACCCTACGTCATTCGAGCGATTGGACAACGACAAAGCCGACGCTACTTTTTAACCGCGGAACTGATTGATGCCGAAACCGCACTATCGATGAGTATTCTTCATCAGATAGACTCTCAACCACGTGAAGCCGTCAATCGCACCATTGATCACCTGCTCAACAACGGTCCACAAGCCATGCAGGCTGCAAAAGCACTTTGTTTACGCTGTGATAACCAACCTATCGATCATTCATTAATTGAATACACCAGCCAAGCTATTGCAACCGCTCGCGTGTCCAGTGAAGGACAAGAAGGACTAGCTGCATTTTTTGAAAAGCGCGCCGCCAATTGGAGGAATCATGTTTAAAAGAATACTGATCGCAAACCGCGGTGAAATTGCCTGCCGAATCATTAAAACCGCAAAAAGCATGGCTATAGAGACGGTTGCCGTCTATTCCGAAGCGGATCGCAGCAGCTTACATGTTAAACAAGCGGATTTCGCTGAATTCATTGGCCCCGCTCCGGCGAGTGAATCGTATCTCGATATCGATGCGATTATCGGTGCTGCGAAAAAATGGCAAGCCGATGCTATCCACCCTGGGTATGGTTTTCTTTCCGAGAACCCGAAACTGGCGAAAACGTGCAGCGAAAATGGCATCGCCTTTATTGGCCCTTCCACCAGCGCAATTGAGGCAATGGGTTCTAAATCTCAAGCCAAGGCAATCATGTCAGAGGCGAACGTGCCCTTGGTTCCCGGCTATCACGGCACAGACAACAGCGTAGAGCACTTATTAGCGGAAGCTGAAAAAATCGGTTACCCAGTGATGCTTAAAGCAACCCAAGGGGGCGGCGGTAAAGGCATGCGAGTGGTCAATAGCGCAGCCGAAATGCCTCTGGCCATCGACGGTGCGCAGCGTGAAGCACTTTCAAGCTTTGGCGATAAGCAGCTTCTAATCGAAAAATGTATATTGCAGCCTCGCCACGTTGAAGTTCAGGTATTTGCTGACCAACATGGCAACTGTGTCTATCTTTCTGATCGCGATTGCTCCATTCAACGCCGTCACCAAAAAGTAGTCGAAGAAGCACCAGCTCCCGGTCTTAGTGATGAACTGCGTAAACAAATGGGTGAAGCTGCGGTTCAGGCCGCTCAAGCGATCGACTATGTTGGCGCGGGCACGGTGGAGTTCTTGCTCGATAGCCGCGGTGAGTTTTACTTCATGGAAATGAATACTCGTCTGCAAGTTGAACACCCTGTTACTGAATTGATCACCGGCGTTGATTTGGTGGAGTGGCAATTAAAAGTCGCAGCTGGCGAGCATTTACCTATTTCGCAATCTGAAATCACCCACAACGGTCATTCAATTGAGCTGCGAATTTACGCAGAAGATACAGACAATGACTTTATGCCGTCGACTGGCCGCATTGATTACTTAAAAGAACCCGTATCAGACAGTAGTGTGCGCCTAGCGTGCGTACGCGTTGATAGTGGTGTTACCCAAGGCGATAGCATCAGCGAATATTACGATCCAATGATCAGCAAACTGATCGTCTGGGGGCAAACTCGTGATATCGCTCTAAAGCAGATTAAGCAGGCGTTAACTCAATATCACGTACGTGGAGTAACGACAAACATTGGTTATCTGCACAGTATTATTTCGCAGCCAGCCTTTGCCGAGATTGAGCTCGATACAGGTTTCCTCGTAACACATCAACAAGGCATAAATGAGCAGCAAGACGTGTCGGATTCAATCTGGCTTACATTGGCGGCGGTTGCTCGTTGGAATGATCTCATTTCAAAATCAGACAGCTCAACGTTACCCGCGCCAACCAAACGAGGTTTTAGACTGTCAGTTGACAACGTTTACCGATTTAACTTCACGGATGCCAATGCCAACCATCAGGCACGTTTGCAACAATCATCGCAAGATATAGGATCTCACTTCACTGTCCGATGTGGTGAGGAGCTGCATCAGGTCATCCTGCTTGAAAGTGACAACCAGTTTATCGTCGATATTGATAATGTGCGTTACACCTTTAATGCACTTAGCAACGAACAAAAGACAACACTATTTTATCTTGGTCAGCAGCGCACGTTCGCTCATCAACCTAACTTTGACTCTGCAAAAGATGTAGATGATGAACTAAGTCCAACCGCACCACTCAACGGCATAATTTCAGCAGTTATGGTGGCTAAAGGTGACGAAGTGGCGGCGGGCGATCCGCTTTTGGTACTCGAAGCAATGAAAATGGAATACACCATCACGGCTCCGGTAGCAGCAAAAGTCGACGAATTGTTTTATCAGCACGGGGACCAAGTACAGCACGGTTCCATCCTGCTGAATTTGTCTTTGATATCGGATAACGTCAGTGAAGATAAGGAGCGCGAATATGCTACCAGCGAAGGTTAATATCGTCGAAGTCGGCGCTCGTGATGGTCTGCAAAATGAAACGGCAGTGACGCTGGTTGATAAAATCCGTTTGATTAACCAACTAAGCAGCAGTGGCTTAAAGCATATTGAGGCTGGATCTTTCGTCTCTCCAAGGTGGGTGCCTCAAATGGCCGATTCCGATCAGGTGTTTGCTGGTATCTCAAAAAAGCCTGACGTGGTTTATAGCGCGCTCACACCAAATCTCGCAGGGTTAGAACGTGCGCTGGAAAGCGGTGTAAAGCGAATTGCGGTGTTTGGCTCCGCTTCAGAAACGTTCAGCCAGAAGAACATCAACTGCAGCATTACCGAAAGTCTCGCTCGATTTGAACCCGTTATCGAATTGGCGAACCAGCACAACATTCCTGTACGCGGGTACTTGTCTTGTACCATGGTGTGTCCATATGAGGGAGTAATCAAGCCAGAGCAAACTACCAAGGTCGCCAATACGTTGTTTGATATGGGATGTTATGAGATTTCGCTCGGTGATACTGTCGGTAAAGCAACGCCTAATCGCGTTATCGCCATGCTGGATTCGTTGTTAACGCTACTGCCAAAAGACGCGCTCGCAGTACATTTTCATGACACTTATGGACAAGCATTAGCCAATATCTACCAAGCCTTGTTAATGGGCATCAACACCATTGATAGCGCAGTAGCGGGGCTCGGCGGCTGCCCTTACGCGAAAGGAGCCAGTGGCAATGTTGCAACGGAAGATGTACTTTATCTGTGTGAGCAACTTGGGATTGAAACAGGCGTTGACCTTGGCGTCATCAATGAAGCGGGTTGGCAAATTTGCCGTGCGTTAGGAAAGTCTCCTGCTTCTAGGGTCGCATTAGCTCTGGGCGATCCGTATAGCTTGTAAATCATCAACAACCAATCAGGTAATGTATTTCAACGGGCATGCAGACGTACGTGCCCGTTTTTTGTTGTTACTCATAAAAACCTTAACGCTCAACGGTCTTCATCACATTAATTAGTATCTGATTTCAGCTACAATTTAGTTTCAAACCGAACATATAAAACAGGATCAGGTAAATGCTCATAACATTTCGTTGTCGAAGCCACTCAAACGTCACAATGTTTGGTGATATTGCATTAGATATGCTCAAAATGATGGGTCACAGCGGCACTGTGCCGGGATCAATTTCCGCTCAAGATGTTCCTGACGCGCTATCAAAATTAACTTCTGCTCTATCTGCGAAAAATGCAGCTGAAGAAAACCTCCCTACTGATGTAGACGAAGAGGAAGAACAAGCAGAGCCCTCGGTAAGCCTAGGACGCAGAGCGTTTCCACTGATTGAGTTGCTAAAATCAGCAATCAAAGAAGAATGCGAAGTCATGTGGGACAACCAATAACGCCTTCAAACTGGTTTCTAGCGAGGCGAATCCGTGTTGTGACCGCCTCGCTATGGTTACTCGACACCAAGATAAGAACACCAATACCGCTTATCGCCCTATCCGTTTCTCTCCCTAGACAACTTGATTTGCCCATCAATGTGCACATCTCGTTGTGGAAACGCGATTTCAATGCCGTGCTTTTCGAAAGCTTCGTAGATTTCAAAACGCATGGCACTTGCGACCGAGCGAATACCGCCCTCAACCGTTGAGTTAATCCAAAAATAAGATTCGAAGATCAAAGCATTGTCACCAAAGTCTTGAAAAAACACATCTGGCGCTGGCGAACTCAGAACTTGCGCTTGCTGCGAAGTCACTTCCGCCATTAAGGCAGCAACCTGTTTGACATCGCTCCCATACGCGACGCCGACGACGACCGAGCCACGAACTAATCTGTCGCATAACGTCCAGTTGATCACCACGTTCTCAATCAACTGACTGTTGGGTATGAGCATATGAACACCATCGGTTCGTCTGATTCTCGTTGAACGTGTATTTATTTGCTCGACAGTGCCTTTGGCGCCCTCAACCTCTAAAAAGTCCCCAATTCGAATTGGCTTTTCACCAATCAAAATCCAGCCACTTATGAAGTTGTTAATGATGTTTTGCGCACCAAAACCGAAGCCGATAGCGATGGCACCAGACAGAAAGGCAAACGCGGTAATTGGCACATTGATCATCGAAAGTGTGGTCATAAAAATAATGGCGAGAGCGATGACAAATAATATCCGTTTAACCAAATGAATCACGTTTGGGTCTTTCCCCGATGAAGACATTCTTGACGTAACGGTTTTGATCAAAATTTTTGATAACCATAAAGCGACAATCACCCATGTCGGCACCATCAATATCGCCCATAACGTGATAGGTTGTTCGTTAAAGGTAAACAGTGTGGTTTCTAAAAATGAAATGACCCGTTCGAACATAAAGTGCTCACTCTTGATTCATCGTTGCCAGCAAGCCAGAGCGCATAAGTCTTATAATTTTAGCCCAATCGATAGCGCAAGCGGCTCAACTAAGTTCTTCTTATTAACTATATTGTAATCTACGTAAAACGCTTCGAGTGGTTTCCCACTTTGGCTTCAACCGATTAAGCCATTTAGGGAGCACGTCTTTGTGAACTAAACGAGCCAATCAACCAACTGGATACGCAAGGCAAATCAGTGATAACTTTCTGATTTTTAAGCGTCAAATTTTCACTTCGAATCACTCTCACTTATTATTATGCACCTTATTGCAATTTATATTGATGGAATGATTGTTATGTCAGAACTGACTCGGATGCGCTCTGGAGAAACCTATAATTGTCTGGATGAAGAACTAAAGCTAATGCGCGCCAAAACTGCGCAGCTTGTCTTCCAGTTTAACCACGAACCAAACCCAGATATCCGTAGACAACTATTGGCGGAAATGGGCGTCCAATTAAAAAATAGCGCCTGTATAGAGCCACCGCTACAACTTACCTATGGTTGTCACTTGTCCATCGGAGAAAACACCTACATCAACTGGGATGCCATTATTCTGGACAATGGACAGGTTAAGGTTGGCGCGAACGTCATGATTGGGCCTAGAGTGCAAATTTACACAGCCGCTCATTCACTCGATACGCAAAGACGCTTAGCCGGAGATGAGATCGCCAAACCGGTAAAAATCGGCAATAACGTTTGGATTGGTGGGGGCGCTATCATACTGCCAGGCGTGACCATTGGTGATGAGGCCGTCGTCGGCGCTGGCTCTGTCGTAACCAAAGACGTTGCGCCGGGCGATCGAGTTGTTGGAAATCCGGCGCGCTCCATTAAACCAAAAAACTGAAGAAAGTCGCTATTTCGCCAAATGCTCGCGAATAATATTAGCGAGCAGATTGAGAGCATGAACATATTTGTCATTGAGCTCAAAAGAAGCGTTAAGACGAATACAGTGATCGTATTGTTCTGTCAGGCTGAACATCTTTCCCGGTGCGATGCTGATATTACCTTTTAGCGCTTCTCGATATATCTGCAAGGCATCAATATGCTTGGGAAGCTCTAACCAAATAAAGTACCCACCGCTTTGGCTTAACACTTTGACTGCTTCAGGTAACAGCTCACTAAGCAGAACCGTCATCTTACTTTTACGTTCAAACAGCTTTTTCCGTAACTGCTTCAAATGAGATTCATAATTGCGGCTTGTTAAATAGTGTACCAATGTCATTTGCACTGGTGCACTCGTCGCTAATGTACTCATTAACTGTAACTTTTGTACCTCTAGCGCCCGCTTTCCCGCCGCAACCCAACCAATACGTAGCCCTGCGATTAATGATTTTGAAAACGAGGAGCACAACATGGTATTGCCCGTGTCATCAAACATTCTTAGTGGATAAACCGAGTCATTCCCTGCATGCAGTTCGCTGTACACGTCATCTTCAATCACTGGCACGTTATATCGCTGTGTCAGTTCAATCAGCTTTTGTTTTTTCTCGTTGGAAAGCGTAAAACCCAGAGGATTCTGGAAGTTCGACATCAGCCAGCACGCTTTCACATCGTGTGTTTGCAGCGCGCGTTCCAATGAATCTAGGTCAATGCCCGTGACCGGGTCTG
The DNA here is from genome assembly GCF_033337395.1 of Vibrio sp. YT-19(2023). Taxonomy (NCBI): domain Bacteria; kingdom Pseudomonadati; phylum Pseudomonadota; class Gammaproteobacteria; order Vibrionales; family Vibrionaceae; genus Vibrio; species Vibrio sp. YT-19(2023). The sequence goes on from NZ_JAWOQN010000014.1 coordinate 96,329, forward strand.
TTCTTACTGAGAGCGCTTTCAAACCTAACCGCTCTAAGGATTGCAAAGCACCATAGAAGGCAGGCGACTCCACAACCACCCAATCTCCCGGTCTTGTGCAGGCTTGCAAACTGAGCGTTAACGCCTCCAGCGCGCCTGCCGTAATGACAATTTCATCGGGTGAAATTTCAATGCCTTTCGCAGCATAACGCTTCGCGATGATGGTGCGTAATTGTTCATTTCCCGGCGGTAAGTTATCAAAGGTGGTGGAAATCGGCATATTGCGAGCGGCTGCGCTCATCGCCCGATTCACGTGATATCGTGGGTACAAACTTGGGTCTGGATAGGCAAAGCCAAAATTGATCATGGATGGATTTTTACTCGCCTGCAGAACATCAAAGATAAACTCATTGATGTCTACCTGCTCAGTCCACGAAACCGCGGCTGGCGCTTGGGGTTCATTTGAGCTCTTAATATTGGGCGCGACTCGATAACCAGATCGCGGCTGTGACGTGACCCAGCCTTGAGATTCCAGAATTTGATACGCGTGCAACACCGTCATCAAGCTCAAACCCGAGTGTTCAGATTGGCGACGCAGCGAAGGCAGCTTGTCACCCGGATGCCATATCCCCGATTTTATCTGCCTTTTAAGCTGTTCCACTAACTCTTGATACTTCGCCAAACGCAAATCCCCTTCCATAAAGCCGAATTCAAAATAATAACACTTCAATATTTAATCTGTTATAGGTTTATAGTCACTGTCTGTACCTACTTCCCTCATTCCGCTCCTTTTAAAATAGCTCTCTCATAAAACTTAAAAGATCAAAGGAAGTTTAATGTTTGGCCTCGACGCATTTATGCTTGCACGGATACAGTTCGCCTTTACGGTATCCTTTCATATTATTTTCCCCGCTATCACCATAGGTTTGGCCACCTATCTCGCCGTGCTGGAAGGCTTATGGCTAAAAACACGTAATCCCGATTACCAAAAGCTCTATCACTTCTGGTCGAAAATTTTTGCGGTTAACTTTGGAATGGGTGTTGTATCTGGTCTTGTCATGGCCTATCAATTCGGCACCAACTGGAGTGGTTTCTCCGACTTCGCTGGTTCTATCACAGGCCCATTACTGACTTATGAAGTGTTAACGGCTTTCTTTCTCGAAGCCGGATTTCTTGGCGTAATGCTGTTTGGGTGGCGTCGCGTCGGCGAAAAGCTGCACTTTTTTGCAACCTCGATGGTGGCGTTAGGAACGATCATTTCGACGTTCTGGATTCTCGCCTCCAACAGTTGGATGCAAACGCCACAAGGCTATGAAATTGTCGACGGACGTGTGGTGCCAACCGACTGGTTTGCTATCGTTTTCAATCCTTCATTTCCTTATCGTTTGGCGCACATGAGCGTCGCGGCTTTCGTCAGTTCGGCACTCTTTGTAGGCGCGTCAGCCGCTTGGCATTTATTGAGAGGCAATCAATCGACTGCGGTAAAAACCATGTTTTCGATGTCGCTCGGGATCTTAGTGTTCCTTGCGCCACTCCAAGCCGTGATTGGCGATGTGCACGGGCTAAACACTCTGGAACACCAGCCCGCCAAAATCGCTGCCATCGAAGGACATTGGGATAACAGTGATGGCAAACCAACCCCATTGATATTGTTCGGCATGCCAAACATGGAACAAGAACGCACAGACTATGCCTTAGAAATTCCTGTTCTAGGAAGTTTGATCCTACGCCACAGTTTAACTGAGCCAATCCCGGCGCTGAAAGACTTCCCGAAAGAGGAACGACCGAACTCACCTACCGTCTTTTGGTCATTTCGAATCATGGTCGGGCTAGGACTTCTGATGATTTTACAGAGCTTCTACAGCATATGGTTACGAAAAAAGAACACGCTTTATACCTCGCGTTGGTTCCTCAAGTTTTCATTGTTTATGGGGCCATCTGGTCTTATCGCAATACTCGCTGGCTGGTTTACGACAGAGGTTGGTCGGCAACCTTGGGTCGTTTATGGCGTACAAAAAACGCGTGATGCGGTTTCTGCACACGGAGACCTACAAATGAGCATCAGCCTGCTGTGTTTCCTTGTTGTATACAGCTTGGTATTTGGTTTTGGTTATTACTACATGATCCACCAAATCAAGAAAGGCCCCGATGCAATCGAACACGATGAGCACGACATGACGACCGTTTCAGGTCGCATTTAGAATTTGTCACAAAGTGAAGGTAGAAAATATGCATTTTGATTTATCCGTGATTTGGTTCGCGATCATCGTTTTTGCCACTTTGATGTACATCATCATGGATGGCTTCGATTTGGGTATTGGAATACTGATGCCCTTCATCAAGGATGAAAAACAAAAAGACGTCATGGTCAACAGTGCCGCGCCAGTTTGGGATGGCAACGAAACTTGGATTGTGCTTGGAGGCGCATCTCTATTTGGCGCTTTTCCGATGGCTTACGCGGTGATTATTGAAGCGCTAACCATCCCTTTAACGTTGATGTTGATTGCTTTGATCTTTCGTGGAGTCGCATTTGAGTTTCGCTTTAAAGCATTGGAAAGCCACTTAAAGTTCTGGGATCGCTCTTTTATGGTCGGCTCGATTTTAACCACGTTTTTCCAAGGCATCGTTGTTGGCGCGGTAATTCAAGGCTTTGCGGTGGAAAACCGCGTCTTCGTAGGTAGCCAACTCGACTGGCTCAGCCCTTTTCCCATCTTTTGTGGTTTGGGTTTAGTCGCAACGTACGCGCTGCTTGGTAGCACATGGCTCATCATGAAGACGGAAGGTGAACTGCAAAACACGATGCACCGCTTCACTAACAAAACACTACTGGCGATGATCTCCGCATTAGTCATTGTGAGCGCTTGGACTCCACTTGCTTACCCTGCCATTGCGGAAAGATGGTTTTCTCTGCCTAATTTGTTCTACTTACTGCCCGTACCTGTCATTACTGGGCTGGTATGTTTGAAGATTGCCGACTCCGTTAAAAAGCGTAAAGAGCGCAGCCCTTTCGTGATGGCGTTAGTGATCGTGATTCTCGGGTTCGCTGGGCTTGGCATCAGTATCTGGCCAAATATCATTCCTCCTAGCATATCAATATGGGAAGCAGCGGCTCCTGCAAGCAGTCAGCGCTTTATGCTCGTTGGAGCAGTGATCATCATCCCGATCATTCTGGCTTACACCTTTTGGAGTTACTACGTCTTCTCCGGAAAAGTAAAAGAAGGCGAAGCGTACCATTAACGAGTTGATAAGGAGTGAGTATGAAAATCAAAAATTGGTGCCGCCAATGGGCTTGGATGGTTGGAATATGGGTCGTTAGCGTCGCTGCATTAGGGTTAGTGTCTATGTTATTTCGCGTCATGATGACCGCTGCCGGGTTAAAATCTTAGCTCGGCACTTTTAAGTCAATAAAAAATGGATGCCTCTAGATCTTGTGTAAGAGCTAGAGGCGTTGAACCTAATACTCAATCTTAATGAAAAAGCCAAGCGTTAAGAATCTACTCAAAACATTCTTTCATAAGTCTACATTGCCTGAAGTCGTTCATGCATGCTTACGAGATCAAAAGGTTCAAGCTTTTTCGCAATGCTCAGTAATGCTTCCTTTTTATCTTGCGGTAAACTTTGAAACTTCGACTCTAAACGTAAATCCACTTTGCTAAAAAGTAGCTTTCTAATTTGACTAGCTTTTGCCTTTGATAATTGCAATCCATCATTATCGGAGGTTTCAATTATCATGATAATTCTTGCTAAATCACTGAATTCATCATCAGAGCATAAATAAAGTGATTGTTTGTATAAATAGCCAACCGAAATTTCAAAATCAATATTAAGCGCTTGAATCTGACCGACAATGTTTTCACTCATATCATTTTGAGAAGCAGAGTTGATACAATCATCAAATCGCCTTTCAAATGTAACAAATCGATTATTGAGCTCGTCCAACATAGTCGTATCTTTTGCGAATGATTCTATAGGTAAAACCAATAAGAACATTGGCAGAGGTATTTTTTCAGCGACCGACTATTCACAATCAAGTCCTTCTTCTAAAAAACTTTCATGCGGTGTTGGTGCAATTGTTTCTTTCAAATTCAAGTCCATTAAACTCGCCAAATGGCTTTCATTAAACTCTGATAGCTTTTGCAGCTTTAGGCTGGCTTCATTAAACTCTTGGTAGAACTTATCAGGTTGAGGTATCACGACTGTTTTTATGTTTGCTCGTGTTGCCGCAAGCATACCCGAATAAGAGTCTTCAAAGGCAATACAGTTACTTGAATCTACACCTAGTTTATTGATTGTTAAAAGGTAGACATCTGGCTCTGGCTTACCCTGCTCTACATCGTCTGACGATGATATCGCGTCAAAGTAACTGGCAATACCGAGTTTGTTCAAAATGATGGGAATGAGTTGATAAGGTGAATTAGTAGACAACCCTATCTTAAACCCTTTTTCCTTAAGCAATTTGAGTGTTTCTGTAACACCCTCTAATTCGCATCCTTTTTCAATTATTAATGCCTCCACTTTATCCACAACAGCATTCTCTACTTCCTCTAGGCTCTTTTCTTGCCAAGGATTACGTTCATACCAAAACCTTGTTACTTCACCTGTCGTCATAGTTGCAGTCTGCTTTGACAGCACTTCGGTCACTTGGACACCAACTGATGAAAACACCTGCTTTTCCGCTTCCTTCCACAAAGGTTCTGAATCAATCAGCAACCCGTCCATATCAAAGACCGCAGCGTATATCATTGGTACATCCTCAGTAAGTTCTATTCGTTGAGTAAGATTTGTCTATTCAACCAAAGCATAGCTTTGCATATAACGAGTGAGAGTATCACATTTGCCTGTGGCTATCAGAGCCAGTTCGATGACTCATCTTTAAGCCTCAACATGACCGATGTGCATGGCTACTTTTAACGCTTGTTTATTGAGATTAGATGCCTCCCAAGCAACAACAACACGACTAGTGAGAGGGATATCATCAATCTCGGCGACTGTCGCGGAATCATCGAGATGTTCAGCCAGTGAGCGCGGTACGAGAGCGATACCTAACCCGGCCTGCGCCATGGCAATCGTCGTACGAAGTTGCGGTGCTGCGAACTGTGGTTCGAGCCTTACTCCTGCGTCGGCAAAAAGTGTGCTCATGCCATCAAACAATGCGGGTCCAGTCTCTCGTGGAAACAGTAAAATTTTATGGCCTCTCAACTGTTTCATCTGGATACAGGGATATTTTGCCAGTTCGTGGCCCGCCGGAATCACTGCGACAAACGGGTCGTTAAACAACACCTTATGCTCAAAAGGCTCACTGGCGTAACAGGGTAGCCGCATGATTGCGAGATCAAGTTGTTTGCTTTTTAACTGAGTGGCAAGCTCTGGCATTGATAGTTCCGCCGTCTGTAAATGAACCCCATTCTCTTGAATACGCCCAATCCTCTCCAATACCTTAATGCAGGTTGATGTTGACGTCGCGAACCCAATTTTAACCTGCGTATTTTCACCACGGGCAATCTGTCGGGCTTTTGCTTTAGCGCGTTCCACATCAGCAAGAATATTTACCGCATCCGTATAAAAGACTTGCCCTGCATGGGTCAGTTCTACTCCTCTAGACAAGCGCTTAAATAGGTCCACACCAAGCTCATGCTCTAACTTTTTGATTTGTTGACTTAAAGGAGGTTGCGCAATCCCTAGCTGTTCAGCTGCTCGGGTAAAGTGACGAGTCTCGGCGACCGCGACAAAATACTTCAGGTAGCGAAATTCCATATATTTTCCATATCAAAATAAATCTTTTTTATATTGGATTTAGCACCGTGTAGAAGTCAATCTAAATATACTCTTCATTGCATAACTGGTCTTACTCATGCGTGGATTTTATAACCCTCTATGTGCTTGTTCGCTTGAAGTAGCGAAAGAATTTTCTGAATACCATCACGTTACCGGAGATGGTGAGATTTATCAGACTTCGTTAATGAGTGCTTTGATAGCTGGTGTTTACGAAGGCTCAACAACCATAAAAGAACTGCTGAAACATGGGGATTTTGGTTTAGGTACGTTCAATGAATTGGATGGTGAGTTGATTGCTTTTGATAAGGAAGTTTTTCAACTCAAGTCGGATGGCTCCGCAAACCCGGCAGACCTAGCGCAAAAAACGCCCTTTGCTGTCATGACTTTTTTTAAGCCTGATATCGAGCTGCCATTGACATCGCGCATGTCACGTCATGAAGTCCATAGCCTCATAGACGACCTGGTTCCAAGCGATAACCTATTTTGCGCAGTGCGCATTGATGGTGTTTTCGATTCAGTTCGTACTCGTACCGTACCTAAACAAACACGCCCTTATCGACCAATGCTTGAAGTGGTCAAAGAACAACCAACATTCCGCTTCACGCATAAGCAAGGCGTGGTCGCCGGCTTTCGCAGTCCTAAATATACGACTGGCATCAATGTACCCGGCTATCACGAACATTTTATTACCGATGACCGCCAAGGAGGTGGTCATATACAGGATTACAGCATTTCGTCAGGATTTCTCCAGATTGGCAAAGTCTCACGGCTAGTGATTGATACCCCAGTATCGACAGACTTTCTCAGCGCCAATTTGGCTCCGGAAGATATAAATACCGCCATAGAAAAGGCGGAAAAGTAACAAAGTCAGGCAAATAATAAGGACAACAAATGCAATCCAAACCTTCAAATAAAAATGGATCTCAGTTGATCGCTCAACAGCTAGAGTCTCTCGGCATTAAGTACATATTCGGTATTCCCGGTGCAAAAATCGATCGACTGTTCGATGCGATTGAAGACACTAACATCCAAATGATTCCGGTACGTCACGAGGCTAACGGCGCATTTATGGCGGGCGTTATGGGAAGACTAACCGGCAAAGCAGGCGTCACGATGGTTACGTCAGGCCCTGGCTGTGGAAATCTAGTTACGGGGGTGGCAACAGCAAACTCCGAAGGCGATCCGCTGATTGCTATCGGTGGTGCGGTGAAACGAACTGACCAGCAAAAACAAACACACCAGAGCATGGATACCGTCAGTATTTTTCGCTCTATTACTAAGTTCAGTGCTGAAGTGCAGCATGTGGACGCCGCAAGCGAGATCATGGCGAACGCATTTCGTATCGCAGAGTCAGGTCGTCCTGGGGCTTGCTTTTTGAGTCTCCCCCAAGATGTTTTATCCGAGCAAACCCAAACGGACATTATTGTCCCCTCGCCTTACACACAGCCTGGTTGCGCTGACATCGCAGCAATCGAAGATGCGGTCAGTCGAATCAGTAAAGCAAAGCGCTGTGTGGTTTTACTTGGCCTTCACGCGAGCCGCAGTCAAAACGCTGCTGCTATCGCCCGATTTCTTCAAAATACGCAGCTACCCGTTGTCGGCACTTACCAGGCCGCCGGCACGGTAGATATCAATTACTATCATCACTTTGCTGGGCGTGTCGGTTTATTTAACAACCAACCCGGCGATGTTTTACTGCGTGATGCCGATTTAATTCTCACCATCGGCTTTAGCCCAATAGAGTATGACCCTGAGCTTTGGAACAGCCACCGCAACCCAGTGATTCACCTCGATATTGAACCGGCAGAATACCAACTTAATTATCAACCTTGTGTTGAAATCGTCGGAAACATTGCGCAGTCATTAGACAAGATGGGCAGCTATATCTCTGAATATGCTCGCCTTTCCCCAACGGCACTTTCAGTACTGGAAGAGGTAGCACTGCAACGGCAAGTGATCAAGACCTATCCCAATGTCTATCACAAGCAAGGGTTTCATCCACTGGCGCTAATTAAAGCCATGCAATCTATCATCACACCAGATACCACGCTATGCCTTGATATGGGGAGCTTCCACATCTGGATCGCTCGTTACTTAAGCTGTTTTCGAGCTCGCCAAATGCTGGTGTCTAACGGCCAACAAACGATGGGCGTTGCACTGCCATGGGCCATTGGTGCCAGCCTACTAAAACCTGGTAGCAAAGTGGTATCGATATCAGGAGACGGCGGTTTTATGCAATCGAGCATGGAGTTAGAAACCGCGGTTAGACTGAACTGCAATATCGTCCATATTGTGTGGGTTGATAACGCCTACAACATGGTAGAAATGCAAGAGATCAACAAATATCAGCGCTGCTCTGGTGTGAAATTTGGACCAATTGATTTCAAGGCGTACGCCGAATCATTTGGCGCGAAAGGCTTCGCAGTGACTAGTCAACACGAATTGCTACCGACATTGAATAAAGCCATGGACGTTGAAGGGCCAGCAGTGGTGGCTATCCCCGTAGATTACAGCGACAACGACAAACTGATGTTGCCGCGCACAGAGAAAAATCAAGATCCCGTTTTTGTAAGTTTCGAAGGAGAAATCGCATGAGAGGATTAAAAAATAAAGTCGCACTCGTGACTGGCTCTGCCAATGGCATTGGTTTGGCCATCGCAAAACGTTTGTATGAAGAAGGCGCAAACGTCGCTCTTGCCGATTGGAATGAAGAGCAGTTGGCAAACGCCGTTGAGGGCTTTGATAAACAGCGTGTGTCTGCGCATTCTATTGATGTTTCTGACCCAGAAAAAGTCGCAGCACTGATTTCTGATGTTGTTACCCGTTTCGGTAAACTGGATATTTTAGTAAACAATGCTGGCGTACATGTCCCTGGTTCCGTGATTGAAGGTAGCGTGGAAGACTGGAAGAAAATCTCTGGTGTAAACATTGATGGTGTTGTTTATTGCGCGAAGTTTGCGTTACCTGAACTCTTAAAAACGAAAGGTTGTATGGTAAATACCGCGTCCGTTTCCGGTTTGGGTGGCGACTGGGGTGCCGCATTCTATTGCGCGAGTAAAGGCGCAGTGGTGAACCTTACCCGAGCGATGGCATTGGACCATGGTGCGGAGGGCGTAAGAATTAACGCCGTATGCCCAAGCTTAGTAAAAACCAACATGACGAACGGCTGGCCGCAGGAAATCCGCGATAAATTCAATGAGCGCATTGCGCTTGGCCGAGCAGCCGAACCTGAAGAAATTGCGTCTGTCGTGACTTTCTTGGCAAGTGATGACGCATCTTTCATTAATGGCGTAAACCTACCTGTAGACGGCGGTGCCACCGCATCAGATGGTCAACCTAAAATAGTATAAGCATGAAATAGACAGATCAGTAAGAGACGTTCTACTACCTTTCGGATCGATGCTGATCTGTCGCTTTACGCTCTGAGCACATAACCCGTGCCAGCAATAAACTCAACCACTCAACCGCTGTTAGAGATATCTCAACAACTTAAAACCAGCAACGAGAAATTAATTTTTCACACAAACCGACAAACTATGTGAGCATTCCATCAGGCATAGAGTAAAGACTTATGTATCAGCGATTCACAAAGAACCAGAAAGTTTCCGCGAATACTTCTTCAAAAAGATTAAAAGCGACTAACGTTTCTGCCACACCATCCATTGTTCTCTGCCTTTAAAAACCTCAACACTGTTTGCCACCACTGAGGATTCCACAAGCTTAAACGCCGGTTCTAGATAACCCTCCAACTCCCCACTTCGCAAACAAAATGGAGGGAAGCGAGAGTGGTAATCATCATCTATAACGAAATAACCAATTAACAAACCGTCTCTTGGCAGCAATTTATCCACCATAGCAAAGTATTCTGACCACATGTCTCTCGGTAGTGCTGCGAGAAAGGCCCGCTCGTAAATGACATCAAACGAGTGAGAAAAATCGGCATTAAATACATCACCCAATACGACTTTATCTTTGTAGTTACCTAACGTTGATTGCGCCATTTTTACCGCTTCTTGGCTGTAATCCATCGCGATCACGTCATGCCCATATTGAATAAAAGTGCTCAGTTCATAAGCGGCACCACACCCAGGAATAAACACTGACTGGCCTACATGAAGTGAATTGTCGAGATAGTCCTTGAGTTCTTGAGGTGTCGATTGGGCATCCCAAGGCATAGTGCCTCGGATAAACAAATCATCCCAGAATTGTGTGTTAATCATTGGTGCCTGTTTCATTTACCCGCTCCCTGATTGCGGTAGTAAAAAATAAAGGGATACGCAGCGCAATGTGGTATCCCTTTTCTAGCCTTTTGTCTGACGTTGTTAGTTTTTTATGACAACCACTTTCTACTGCACTTATGCCACCAATGAGTTAACTGCGAAGATCATTGATTAACGGCTGCTCCGCTTGGTTCGGTACAAACTGGACATTGCCTTTCAGTTTAGTGACAGACTGGAGTGTTGCTTGAATGTCCTCTGCTGATACATGCACATCATGACAACAGAAAGTAATGGCATCGTTGAAGCCATCGCGCTCAATTTTCAAGGAGCCTTTAATATCGTGGCGACGACAGACTTCTTGGATTTGATGCGGATAAACAAACAGCCCTTTTACTTTCACCGCGGAGTCTGCTCGTCCCATCCAGCCCTTAATTCGTGCATTCGTGCGTGAAGAATCAGAACTTGTCTCTAGATATGCCGATAAATCTCCCGTTGCGTAGCGAATCAGCGGGAACTTCTCATCGAGCGACGTTACAACGACTTCACCGACTTCTCCCGGTTGTACAGGAACACCATCAGGATCAACGATTTCAACAATAATATCTTCGGCAATCACTAATCCTTGTTCACCAGACACTTGATAAGCAATCAAACCAAGCTCTGCACTTGCGTAGGCTTGAAAGACTGCAATGCCTTTTTCCTCAAACATCTGTTGCATGTCTGCTGTAACCGCTTCACCAGAGACCAGAGCTTTCTCAAAGCTAGGCAGCTCATTGTATTTCTCTTGGTACTTTTGTAGCAACGTCAGCAAATACGAAGGTGTACCAGTGTAACCATTAGGTTGAAGCTGTTTAATTGCCTCTATTTGCGCTTCGGTATTGCCTACTCCAGCCGGAAATACCGCACAGCCACAAGCCCTTGCGCCACCATCCATAATAAATCCGCCAGGAGAGAAATGGTAAGAGAGCGTGTTATGCACTAAATCACCCGCACAGAACCCAGCAGCGTGAAACGCGCGCCCCATACGCCAGAAATCGGCCTCATCCGTTTGAGCCTCATACAACGGCCCAGGAGATTGGAATACGCGCGCCATTTGACCAATGGCAACGCTATTTAAGCCACCAAACGGCGGTTTAAGTTGCTGCTGATTAGGTACATTGAACTTACGTGTAATCGGGAACTGAGCAAGCCCTTCACGATTGTTTGCCAATGTAGGATCTAACTCAGAAAAATGCGCTGCGTAATGTTCGCTATTGGCTTTCGAATTCTCAATCAGTGCTGGCAAACGTTGAAACAGCGACTCTTCTCGCGCCTGTAGAGACAACGATTCTTTCGCATCAAATAGTTCGTTCATCCTTGCTCCTTACAACCAACGCTTACGACGTTTGTAAGATTTCAGATTCTTAAAGCTCTTGCGATCTTCATCGCCGCCGCCAAGGTAGAATTCTTTTACGTCTTCATTGTTTAGCAATTCGTGCTTGCTGCCATCTAGTACGATTTTGCCTGATTCCATGATGTAACCGTAATCGGCCGCTTGAAGAGCGAAGTTGGCATTCTGTTCAACCAAAAGCATGGTAATACCTTGCTCTTTGTTGATCTTGTTAATAATGCTGAATACTTCTTTAACTAGCAGTGGAGAAAGCCCCATAGACGGTTCGTCCAACAAAATCATCTTCGGTCGAGCCATTAACGCTCGGCCAATCGCTAACATTTGTTGCTCACCGCCAGACAAATAGCCCGCCAGGCCAGTGCGCTCTTTGAGTCGCGGGAAATAGTCAAACACCATTTCGATGTCTTGTTCAACTTCGTTGTCAGAGCGTGTATAAGCGCCTAAGCGAAGATTTTCTATTACCGTCATATCTTCAACAATTCGGCGCCCTTCCATAACTTGGAAGATGCCCGAACGGACGATCTCTTCCGGGCTTTTGTTGTCTATACGCTCGCCCATGAAGTTGATTTCGCCGCGCGTCACTTCACCATCTTCGGTTTTCAACAAACCAGAAATGGCTTTCAACGTTGTGGATTTACCCGCACCGTTGGCGCCCAGTAAGGTCACAATCTGCCCTTTTGGAACTTCTAAACTCACACCGCGAAGTACTAGTATTACTTCGTCGTAGACGACTTCAATGTTGTTCACTGAAAGCAGTATTTCTGCCGGTTCGATATTCGTTGCTAATTCAGCCATCAAGCTACTCCTTGCTAGGGTGAGAGTGTTCTCTCGCCCATCCTTATTTTCAGTAAGCTTTGTTATTAATAAGTCGTAGATTAGTAACCTAGCCAATCGTCACGACGTGACAATGTCACCTGAGATACTTTCTTAATATCAACTGCGCCGCCATCGTTGTTGCCCATAAAGACGTTCACGGTTGTTGTGCCTCGGTGATCTTCCGGTTTCCAGTTCGCAGGGACACAAACACCTTCTAAGCCTTGTGGTACCCAGTTGTCATGGACATACATGCCCTTCTTGATGTTTTCACCTGTGATACCACCGTTGTCTTTCGCCCACTCCATTGCTTCTTTCATATAGAACGCAGAACAAATACCGCGAATGTAATGGTGAGTTCTGAATTCGCCCGGCTCTGATTCAGACTGCTTAGAAATCTCACGGACCAGTTTCATGCCTTCATTATCATCTCCCCAAAACGCTGTCATACCTGGGAAAACGTAATCTTTAAGGCCATCGCCTGCTGCTTCAAGCACTGGCTTATCGCCGCCCCAAATGTTTGCCATGTACTGGAACTCTGTCCCAACCGTGTTACAAGACTTCACTAGTGAGATAACCGAGCTACCGATATTAGCAATGTAACCGTAGTTGGTGCCTGACTCTTTCAGCGACAAACATTGCGCTTTGAAGTCCCCTGGTTTTAGTGACACAACGACTGGGTTTTGCACATCAAAACCAAGTTCTTTGGCGTACTCTGCACACGCTTCTTTTGGCGCATTCGGGAATGGATGGTTATCGCCAATGTGCGTAAATTTCGGCGCACCTTGATTGCCCTTAGATTCCCAATCTTCTTTCGCCCACTTAACTAGCGCACGGCACGCATCTGAGTACGACGCACCATAAAAGAAATTATAAGGCGCTGGTTTCGCGGTTTTTGGGTTTTTGCCAGTTGGGTCAGTTAAGTGACCAGAGTAAGAAGCAGAGAACACCGGCACTTTGTCTTTGGTAACAAACGAAATAAGTGCTTCGGTATCCGCCGTACCCCAGCCTTGCAGCGCAACCATGTCTTTACGCGCCACCCAACGTTTATAGTTAGAAATCGCCACTGGTACTTTGTACGCCATGTCTACTGTTTCAAATTCGAGCTCGGTACCGTTAATGCCACCGTTTTGGTTAATCCAACGCAATGCGTCTCGCACGCCAGAACCATAAGGCTTGCTCACATAGGCCGTTGGTCCAGAAAAATCGACTAATTGTCCGACAAACACAGAATCTTTTGCCCAAGTTGCGGTAGTAAACAGTGCAGATGACAGCACCAACGTTGTCGCTAAATGTCCTTTGTTCATAACTCGTTGTCCTTGTTATTGAGGTATATTCCACTTAATTCCACGTTAATATGAGAACGGATAGTGTTTCCAATATGCTCGAATCTGTTGCCAGCGATGCGATAATCCTTGAGGTTCGAAAATGAGGAACAGCATGATGACTAAACCAATCGCCATTTCTTTGAAGTAAGCCAGACCATCAGTGAAAGCGGTGGTATCACCAAACGCTGAAAGCCCCGTTACGCCAAACTCTAAAACTTCAGGCAGCAGTACGATAAATATCGTCCCCATCAGCGTACCTTTGACTGAGCCTAAGCCACCAATGATGATCATGGCCAAAAACTGGATAGACATCATGATGGTGAAGCCTTCTGCTGATACAAACCCTAGATAATGTCCGTAGAGTGCGCCCCCGATGCCTGCATAGAATGCACACACTCCAAATGAGAGCAGACGATACTTGGTTAGGTTGATGCCCATGATCTCTGCTGACAGATAGTGATCTCGTACTGAGACAAACGCGCGACCGTCACGAGAACGGATTAAGTTTGATGCCCACATATACATGAAGATCAGCGCAAACAGAGCGATGTAGAAGAAGCTTTCGTCAGTCGTAAACTCAAAGCCAAACAAATTAATTGGGTTCGCGCTAGCACCGTATGAGCCGCCACTGAACCAATCTGCGCGAGCAAAGAAGTCCTCTAGAATAAACTGCGCCGCCAACGTTGCGATAGCTAGGTATAAACCTTTAATTCGAGCAGCTGGCAGACCAAACAGCATCCCCACAATCATGGTTAAGTAACCCGCGAGCGGAATCGCAAACACGACTGGAATGTTAAACTGGTTATTTAGCCAAGCCGATGCAAAGGCGCCAAAGCCAAAGAACGCACCGTGACCTAGCGAGATTTGTCCGGTAAAACCAACCAGAATGTTTAAGCCCAATGCCGCGATACCGAGGTATGCAATCTGAATAAACAGGTTTAGGAAGTAAATATCCAAGACCAGCGGTGCTGCCAGCATGGCGATGACACCAGCAATCGCAAGGCTTCTGATGGTTTTGGTTTCAAAAATTGGCGTATCGCTTTTGTATGTGGTTCGAAAATCCCCACATGGGCGCATGCTAAGTTGAGCCATGTTATTTCTCCTTAAATACGCTCAATATCTTTGGTACCAAACAGGCCATATGGCTTGAAGGCAAGAATGATTAACAGCACATAGAATGGTGCGATGTTGTACAGGTTACCCACTTGCAGGTATTGGCTATCAAAAAACTCAGCCAAGTTTTCTAGCACCCCGATGGTAATACCACCGACAATTGCGCCGACCACCGAATCTAAGCCACCTAAAATAACGGCTGGGAAAACTTTGATACCAATAATGGATAGCGCGTCAGATACGCCGTTAACGATACCGATAACAATCCCTGCTGTTGCAGATACCATTGCCGAAATGGCCCAACTGATGGCGAACACTTTCTTGATGGAAATGCCAAGACTCTGGGCTACTTGCTGGTTGAATGCCGTTGCGCGCATTGCCAGACCCATTTTGCTGAATTTGAAGAACCAGTAGAACGCGCCCATGATGAGCATTGAGAAGATCAAGCTCAGAATGTAAGCAAACTCAACATTCAAACCTCCGATATTCACCACGTTGGTTTCGAACACTTGCGGGTACGAAACAGCCGAGACGCCGAATATCCACTTCATCAGCGCTTGGAAAAACATCGATAGACCAATGGTCACCATGATCACAGAGATAATCGGTTCACCAATCAACGGTCTGAGCACAATGGTTTGCACGGCGATACCAAAAATCATCATGAACGCGAGCGTGAGTAAAAAGCCGATAAAAAACGGTAACTGTAGGTGTACCAATGCCGCCCAACATACCCATGCGCCAATCAACAAGAACTCACCCTGAGCAAAGTTGACCACCTGGGTCGATTTGTAAATCAATACAAAGCACATGGCGACAACGCCATACAACATGCCAACGATCACGCCATTAATGACGAGTTGCAGTAATAAATCCGTATTCACTATGCGATCCTCCGTTGTTCGCTATCCACTAGTGTTGGCTCATGCTCAATAAGCGTTTCAATAACTAGCGACGTTTGAATGCGTGTTTTGGTGCCATCTTGATAAGTGATCACTGTATCGACATCGACTTTTGGATCGTCGCTGTAGATGGTTTCGATGATGTCTCCGTATTTCTCTGCAACCACACCACGGCGTACTTTACGTGTGCGAGTTAGCTCTCCATCGTCGGCATCCAGCTCTTTGTAAAGTAGAATGAATTTGCTGATCTTCTGTGCATCCGGTAGGGATTCGTTCACTTTTTGAACTTCTTCACGAATCGCTTGGTACACTTCTGGTTGAGCAGATAAGTTGGTGTAGTTGGTAAATGCCAAGCCGCGTTGCTCTGCCCACTTCGCGACGATCGCATAGCGAATACAGATGATGGCAGACAGCCAAGGTCGACCTTTACCTACCACCACGGCTTCTGCAATAAACGGCGAGAACTTGAGTTTGTTTTCGATAAACTGTGGCGAATAACGGTCGCCATGGCTGGTTTCCGACATATCTTTCAGACGATCAATCACCACCAAGTGACCGGAATCTTTAAAATAGCCCGCATCGCCTGTGTGCATCCAACCATCTTGAACATCTTCATCATATGCTGCTTGGTTGTTTAAGTAGCCAGTAAACATGCCTGTACTTTTCGCGATGATTTCACCAACGCCATTGCTGTCCGGGTTGATGACTTTCACTTCTGCATTATCAAACGCAACACCAACGGAATCGTAATCCACATCATCCGCTTGGTGCACGGTGTATGCGCCACACATTTCGGTCTGACCATAAAGCTGCTTAAGTGGCACACCAATAGCTTGTAGGTAACGGAAAGTATCCGGTCCCATCGCCGCACCGCCGGTTGCCGCAGATGTCAGGTTCGAAAACCCTAAACGGTCACGCAGAGCACGCAGAAGAATCCATTCAGCCAACTTAGAGCGTTTACCCTGCTCCAGCGCTTTGTTGGCTAATCTCATGCCCAGTTTGTACATCTTTTGCTTAAACGGTGTCGAATCCATCATTCGTGCAGACACGTCTGCCACAATGTTTTCCCACACACGTGGCGCTAACAGCACAAAGTTTGGACCGATTTCACGCAAGTCGGACATCATGGTTTCTTGTTCTTCCACAAAGTTAACGATTTGACGAGAAATCAACGCCTGACCAACCACGTAAACCTGCTCCATAATCCAAGGCAAAGGCAGAACAGAAACGTAGTTGTCGCCTGGGGAACGAGGGTCTGCACGCAAGTAAGCCGCACAGTGATCCAAGAACGTGCCACTGTGTAGCTGAGCCAATTTTGGTTTAGAAGTCGTACCCGACGTAGTACAAAGAATTGAAAGATCGCTGCCTTTGGTTTCAACAACCATATTGAGATATTTGTCTGGGTCCGCTTTATCAATCAGCTGACCTTTTTTGTAGACCTGTTCAACATCAATTAATCTTGGATCATCGTATTTACGCATTCCACGAGGATCGCAGTAAATAATGTATTCAACGCTAGGAATTTCATCACCAAGCTCAAGCAGCTTGTCGCATTGCTCTTCATCTTCGGCAATCACGACTTTTGCTTTTGCATAGTTGATAAGGTACGCCACCTCTTCGTGCATAGAATCTTGATAGATGCCCAGCGAGAAACCTTTGATCGCATGTGCCGCTAACTCGCCCCATACCCATTCAGGGCGGTTATCACCTAGCAAACCAACGACATCTTGCTCACCAATACCCAAATCTCGTAGTGCCAGTGCCATCCACTTGACGCGGTTTTCATAATCCTTCCAAGTGAACTCTCGCCATATACCAAACTCCTTTTCACGCATTGCGACTTGTTCGGGCCAGTTCTTGGCATTGTGTTGCAACACTTTTGGAAAGGTATCTAAGCGGGTTATATCTGCCCAATCATTATGTTGCTGTGCCATTATGCACTCTCCTCTAATGTCGGTAACTCTTCGCCTAAGTACGCTTGTTTCACATGTGGGTTGGCCATCACTTCTTCAGGCTCACCCGTAGCAATGTGTTTACCGAAATCCAAAACCAAAACGCGATTAGAGATGTCCATGACCACGCCCATGTCGTGCTCAATCATGATGATCGTGATATCTAATTCTTCATTCAGATCCATGATGTAACGTGCCATGTCTTCCTTTTCTTCCAAGTTCATACCTGCCATTGGTTCATCAAGCAGCAGTAACTTAGGTTTTAAGGCAATGGCACGAGCAAGCTCTACACGCTTACGTAAGCCGTAAGATAGCGTGCCTGCAGTCGCTTTTCGGATGTGCTGGATTTCTAGAAAATCGATCACGTCTTCCACATATTTGCGGTGCGCCATCTCTTCTTTCTGCGCATTGGAGAACCAATAGAGTGGCCCCGTGACGAAGTTATTTTTCAGTAGGTGGTGTCGGCCAACCATGATGTTGTCCAGTACCGACATATGAGAAAAGAGCGCTAAGTTTTGGAAGGTTCTTCCCAGCCCTAACTCAGCTCGTTGGCTTGGTGTACGTTTAGTTACGTCATCTCCAGCGAAGATTACAGAGCCTTTGTTTGGTGTGTATCGACCAGAGATGCAATTGAGCATTGAGGTTTTACCTGCACCGTTTGGACCAATGATTGAAAAAATTTCCTTTTCATTCACATGGAAGCTCACGTCAGTTAAAGCTTTCACCCCACCAAAAGCCAATGAAATATCGTTTGCCTGCAACAGAGGCGATTCCGATACCATAGTTGATCTCCCTTTCGTTATTTTAAGTGCGTTCCATTGAGCACTATTTGATCAAACCTAACTTTGATACTGGTAACCGCTTTTACACCTATGCATCAACTTTGTATTCAGTTTACGTAAACGTCAATTTAAAATCAGAATAGTGCCTGAAAGATTAAGTTGCAATCGAGTTCATCGAGAAAGATTTGAACTAACGCAAACTTTAAGTAAATAAATTGTTAATAAAAATTATTCTCAAACGCTTACATATTTGGATAGTTCGGACCACCACCACCTTCTGGCGGAGTCCAGGTAATATTTTGACTTGGATCTTTGATGTCGCAGGTCTTACAGTGGATACAGTTGGCCGCATTTATTTGCAGCTCTGGCTGCTGCTCCCCCTGTACGATTTCATACACGCCAGCCGGACAATAGCGCTGTGCTGGCTCTGCATATAATTCAAGGTTCTGCTCAATAGGGATCCGCTGGTTCTCCAGTCGTAAGTGGCATGGTTGATCTTCCTCATGGAAGATATTGGATAGATAAACAGAAGAGAGGCGATCGAAACTTAACACGCCATCAGGCTTCGGATAGACAATTTCATTGCTGTTTTCCGCCAATAACAGAGACTGATGATCAGGCTTATCACAGCGGATATGCCACTTAGCTTTGCCTTTTAATACGTTATGTTCCAGCAGCGCTAAACCACCGCCCAGCCACGATCCAAAGCGGTGAATACCACTTGAGAAGTTACGTGCTTGATAAAGCTCTTCATACAGCCAAGACTGTTTGAAATGCTTTTGATAATCAGCAGTAACTGACTGACTCTCAAGGGCTTCACATACTGCTTCAGCGGCAAGCATTCCAGATTTCATTGCGGTGTGTATGCCTTTGATTTTAGAGCCGTTAAGTGTTCCAGCATCGCATCCAATTAATAAACCACCAGCAAACTGCTGCGTGGGAAGCGAATGAAAGCCGCCCTTGGTAATCGCTCTCGCGCCATAGCTAATACGCTTCCCATTTTTGAGGTATTGCTCAATCAACGGGTGGTGTTTAAAACGTTGAAACTCATCAAATGGACTCAAGTGCGGATTCTTATAATTCAAGTCAACAATCAACCCGACGGCAACTTGGTTTCCCTCTAAATGGTAGAGATAACTGCCACCTGTAGCTTCATTTGATAACGGCCAACCTAATCCGTGCACTACTAAACCTTGCTGATGCTGCTCTGATGGGATTTCCCACAGCTCTTTAAAACCGATAGCGTAGTGTTGAGGCGTTTTCTCTTCAGCAAGATTAAATCGGTTAATCAACTGCTTACCAATATGCCCCCGTGCGCCTTCAGCAAATAAAGTAAACTTCGCTCGTAGTTCAATACCAGGTTCGAAATTTCCTTTTTGTTCACCATTTTTATCTAATCCCATATCGCCCGTGATCACGCCACAAACACGACTATCTTCATCGATGATCGCTTGACTGGCGGTAAAACCTGGGTAGACCTCCACCCCCAAGTTCTCAGCCTGCAACGCCATCCATCGGCATAGACTGCCCAAACTTATGATGTAATTACCTTTGTTATGTAACGTATTAGGCACCGCCCAAGAAGGCAGTTCATGACCATTGATGTCATTGCCTAGATAGTAGGTTTTATCTTGGTTTACTTTGGTATTGAGCGGCGCGCCTTTCTCTTCCCAGTCGGGAAAAAGCTCATCCAAACTCCGCGTTTCAAACACCGCACCCGATAAAATATGCGCTCCAACTTCAGAACCTTTTTCTACCACGCAAACAGAGAGGTCTTGTTTTTTTTCTGCTGCTAATTGTTTGATTCGGCATGCCGCAGACAAACCTGCGGGACCAGCGCCTACAATCAGAACATCAAATTCCATGCAGTCTCTTTCCATGATTGCATTCCTTTTTCTTTGCATGTTGCCAACTTGTTAATCAACAATATATTTAAAGTTGACGCAAACGTAAAGGTAAATTAACATCATTTTAAAGACGTCATCACATCGTCTTCACTGTAAACACATAGTCTTCACTGTAAAAGGAATCTAACGTGAAAATACTAGTGCCAATCAAAAGGGTCATTGATCCCTACGTTAAAGTTCGCGTGAAAGCGGACCATAGCGATGTTGAAACCAATAACGTCAAGATGACGATTAATCCATTTTGCGAAATAGCCGTTGAAGAAGCCGTACGACTAAAGGAGCAAGGTATTGCAGATGAAGTCATCGTTGTCAGTGCCGGCGGTAGCCAGTGTCAGGAGCAACTACGTACTGCGCTTGCGTTAGGTGTCGATCGCGCTATTCATATCGATACTGAAGACAAAATAGAGCCATTGGTCGTCGCTAAGCTGCTCAAAGCTCTGGTTGAGCAAGAACAAGCACAGCTTGTGATTACGGGTAAACAATCCATTGATACTGACAACAACCAAGTGGCTCAGATGCTGGCCGCCCTACTTGACTGGCCTCAAGCAACTTTCGCTTCCGACGTGAAGATTGAAGATCAAAAAGTTCAGGTCGTGAGAGAAGTGGACGGCGGCTTGATGACGGTCACGATGAACTTACCTGCGGTGATCAGTACTGACTTACGCCTGAATGAACCGCGTTTTGCCTCTTTGCCTAATATCATGAAAGCTAAGCGCAAGCCGTTAGATACCATCACACCTGACAGTCTGGGTGTTGAAGTGGTATTTAGCCAAACCATTCAAGAAATCACACCGCCAGCGCAAAGAAAAGGTGGCATCAAGGTTGAATCTGTCTCAGAGCTTCTCGATAAGCTGCGTAACGAAGCGAAGGTGATTTCATGAAGAACTTAATCATAGCAGAGCATGACAATAACCAATTGCATGCGGACACACTCAAAGTGGTTAATGCAGCAAAACAAGTCAGCCAAGACAATGTTTTGATCGTAGTGGGCCACCAGTGTGAAGAAGTCGCTCAGCAAGCTTGTCGCGTTGATGGTATATCAAACGTAATTTGTGTCGATGATGAGCAACTTAAGCATCAATTTGCCGAGAGTATCGCACCTACTGTAGTGAGTATTGCTGAAGGTTTTGACGCAATCTGGGCTAGCTCATCATCAAAAGGGAAAGATCTTGCACCGCGAGTAGCAGCGAAGTTCGGCGTTGGGCAAATTTCCGATATTGTCCAAGTTATCGATGAAAACACTTTTGTCCGCCCTATTTACGCAGGAAACGCATTTGCCAAAGTGACCACCAGCGACAAGGTTCGCGTCATCACCGTGCGCGCGTCTGCGTTTGAGCCGGTTACTTGTCACAACCAAGCTGATATTAAGCATCAGCAGGTAACTATCTCAGCTCCAATGGTTGAATTGGTTTCTGTCGATAAAACCGTGTCAGAGCGCCCTGAATTAAGCGCGGCAGAGGTGGTTGTGTCAGGTGGACGCGGGGTCGGTAGCAAAGAGAACTTCGCGTTGATCGAACAAGTGGCCGATAAACTAGGTGCTGCCATTGGCGCTTCTCGCGCGGCGGTTGATGCCGGGTTTGTTGCCAACGACTTACAAGTGGGTCAAACCGGTAAAATCGTTGCACCTAAGCTTTATATAGCGGTTGGGATTTCCGGTGCCATCCAGCATCTTGCAGGTATGAAGGAATCCAAAGTGATTGTCGCGATCAACAAAGATCCAGAATCTCCTATCTTTGAAGTTGCCGACTATGGATTGGTTGGTGATTTATTTGAGGTACTACCTCAGCTTGCCGAACAACTTTAAACGATCAGTTAAGGGGCGAACACTGCTATGTTCGCCCCTTTATTTTGTTTTTGGTCATATTCAAAAGAATTGAAATTAGAGGGACCTATGCCAAATTCTGCACCTATTTGGTCACCATCTGCTGAGCGCGTCAGCAATAGCAACTTATTACGGTTCATCGAAAAGGTTAATAAAGACAAAGCCGAAGGTACCGTAATCAACAATTACACGTCTCTACACCAGTGGTCCATTGAGCACAATGATGAATTTTGGCGACATACTTGGCAGTTTTGCAACGTAATCGGAGATATAGGTTCGCAAATCAAGAGCCTTGGCAGTCCCAAATGGACACAAACAGGTTCTAATCATCACCATGTAAATAGAGACACAGTATGGTTTGCTGACGCCACGCTGAACTACGCAGAGAACCTCCTATCTCAGGCTGAGCAATCACCAGAGCGTGAGTTTATTGTTTTTAGCAATGAAAGCGGTGAACACCGACAACTCACCGGTAAACAGTTGCTTGAACAAGTTTCTGCCATTCAACAATGGCTACTCAATTGTGGTGTCGGTAAAGGCGATGTCGTTGCGGGTTATTTGCCCTACCTTCCTGAAACCGTTATTGCCATGCTGGCCACCACCAGTCTTGGTGCCATTTGGACTTCAACCTCTCCTGATTTTGGTATCGATAGCGTCGTAGAGCGTTTTGGTCAGGTCAAACCGAAAGTTCTTTTTTGCTGTGATGGCTACCAGTTCGGAGGCAAAGCTTTCGATATGACGGACAAGAACACCACTCTTAGTAGTAAGTTAAGCAGTGCCTCCGAAGAGACTACTATTAGCGT
This sequence comes from Vibrio sp. YT-19(2023), assembly GCF_033337395.1. NCBI lineage: Bacteria > Pseudomonadati > Pseudomonadota > Gammaproteobacteria > Vibrionales > Vibrionaceae > Vibrio > Vibrio sp. YT-19(2023). Next base: position 119,115 of record NZ_JAWOQN010000014.1, read on the forward strand.
ATGCCAAATCGAATATTTACAAAACGCTGAGAGTGCTAGCACTTCTGAGTTTGTTTCTTGGTCCGATATTACTCACCACTTTTCTCCACAATCAATTCAATATCAACCAACGCTGTTTAATGACCCGTTGTTCATTTTGTATTCTTCTGGTACAACAGGTCAACCTAAGTGTATTGTCCATTCCGCAGGCGGTACCTTGCTCAATCACCTCAAAGAACATCAACTGCATTGCGACATCAAATCGCAAGACAAGGTTTTCTACTACACAACATGTGGTTGGATGATGTGGAACTGGCATGTTTCCGCTCTTGCGAGTGGTGCAACCTTAGTGATTTACGACGGTAGTCCGGTTTATCCTGATCACTCCGTCTTATGGCGATTAGCAGAAGAACATAACGTGTCGCTGTTTGGTACTTCAGCGAAATACTTAGAGGCACTGGAGCATGCGAACTGCTCTCCAAAACTAGAACATAACTTGAAGTCACTCAAAACTCTGTGCTCAACTGGTTCGGTTCTTTACCCAGAACAATTTAATTATGTCTATCAGCACATCAAGCAGGACTTGCATCTCGCTTCTATCGCTGGCGGCACAGATATTTGCGGATGCTTTGTACTTGGAAACCCTATTTCACCAGTTTACAAAGGTGAATGCCAAGGCTCAGGGCTGGGAATCGACGCACGTGTTCTAGAGGATGATGGACATACTATTACGCAAAAACGCGGCGAACTGACTTGTAATAACTCGCTACCTAACTTCCCTATTGGCTTCTGGCACGACAACGGCGAATGTTATCACAACGCTTATTGGAGCAAGTTTACCGATATCTGGCACCATGGCGACGATGTGATGCAAACCGAACATGGCGGCTTTATTTTTTATGGCCGTAGTGACGCAACCTTAAATCCAGGCGGCGTACGAATCGGTACCGCTGAAATCTACCAGCAAGTGAACGCGTTACCCGAGGTTGAAGACTCCATCGCTGTCGGCAAGTTAAACCAGCAGTCTGAAGAAATCTGGTTACTAGTAAAACTCGCTCACAATGTCGAGTTAACCCAACAACTCACCGATTCAATTCGCCAAACATTGAAAACAAAATGTTCACCGCGCCATGTCCCACGACAAATTTTTGCTATCAGTGATATTCCTAAAACGCGCTCAGGCAAATTGGTTGAGCTAGCAGTGAAACAATTGGCAAACGGACAAGCTGTAAAAAACATTGGTGCTATTGCTAACCCAGAAGTGCTGGAAGAAATTAAAACGCTTTTCAACATAGAAAGTGGCGCCACTATCACTTAGAGACTCAACAAGTCTTCCAACAATACAGACGGGTATAACCTAACTGTATTTTTAGCTCGCTCGATAACCCCTCCCCACTTTCGTGGAAACTGCGCGAAATATGCTTCATGTACACAAAAAAGGTGAGATAATTCTATCTCACCTTTGAGCCATATGAGCTGGAGCATTAGTTTGGGGGTTAAGCTTTTATCAGTTGGCTCATATCTTCGCGAACTTGTGGCACCGTTAAACCAACGATGATTTGAAGGCTCTCTTGATTTCTAACAATATTCACCGCTCCGTGCTGTGTGAAAAATGCGTTCTCCTTTACAAGAGAGACATCTTTAACTTTAACACGCAGACGCGTCGCGCAATTAGTTAACAAGTCAATGTTTTCTTTTCCACCCAAACCTTCAATAAAGGCACTAGCTTGTGACGGACTTGCGCTACTGTTATGGACCGCTTTCGCTTCTTTGTAGTCAGCTTTGGAATACAACTTACTATCTGCACCTTCACGTCCCGGAGTAAGTATGTTGTATTTTAAAATAAGCGCGCGAAACGTAACAAAGTAAACACCAGTAAACATGAGACCAATAATAATCTGAATCACGTATGTTCCTGCATGGTTACCAGCCAAAGGCAACCAGTTTTGGAAAATGAAGTCTATCAAGCCAGTCTGAAAGTTACCGGAAACACCAAACATAAAGGCGATCGTTGCCATTGTCGCAGATAACAACGCATGCAAAGCAAACAGCGCAGGTGCGATAAATAAGAATGTAAACTCTATTGGTTCGGTTATCCCTGTAAGAATTGCTGTGATTGCGGCTCCGAGCACTAACCCCATCACCATCTTTTTATTTTCTTTTTTCGCAACTGAATAGAGTGCTAGTGCGATACCCGTACAACCAAACACTTTACCCATTCCCGTCAACATCAAACCACCCTGAGGAAATTGTGTCGTTAAACTTTCCGAGCTCTGGGCGAATGTCTGTATATTTTGAATCCAATAGGCAACCGTTCCGCCATCGACTGCAACTGGCCCATAAAAAACGGGACCATATACGAAATGATGCAACCCCGTTGGTATCATGATTCGCTCTAAAAACGTAAATAGCCATACCCCTAACGATCCAGCAGAAACCAAAAATGATTGCAGATTGTTAATACCATGCTGAATACTTGGCCAAGTCAAACAAGTTAGAATTGCCATCACGACCATAATGGGGAAACTAATGATCACAACCAATGGCGTTCCGCCAAATACAGCCGCCCAATCCGGTAGCTTTTTATCAAAGAATCGGTTGTGAACCCAAACAGAGAGACTTGCAGTTAAAATGGCACCTAGTAAGTTGGTATCAAGCGTTAGAATGCCACCAACTTCAGTCAAACCTCGCTCACCTTCCGTATAGTTCACGCCCAGTTCTGGTCCCCAAAATTGAAGGATTCCACCAATAACGTAGTTAAACGTAATGTAGGAAACGAGTGTTGCAAGTACAGCGCGACCAGATGCTTTTTTAGCTAAAGCGATAGGTAACCCAACGGCAAAAATAAGTGCCATATTTTTAAATACAGCGAGAGATGCCTGTAAAATGATCGTCGAGACTTTAACCCAAGCACTCCCCTCTAGTGCCCAAGGAAACACTTCTTGATTTAACAGCACAACAGAGAAACCCAATAACATGCCCGCTGCTGGAAATAATAGAACGGGAACAAACATCGCGGCTCCGAACCTTTGAATAATGTCTTTCATATAAACCTCTTGTTTCATTCACGGAGCCTACAAGTAGGCCCCGAACGTCCAGTTGTTATTGAAAAAATTGAGGAAGGTAGGCTTTATTTTCTTCTAGTAATTGTTTTGTTATTTCTTTAGCTTTTGGCACATTAACCACGGTACGGTTAAGTGTGAGTGCATTAATCAGCTTTTGCTGACTTCCTTCGTACCAAGCATCCACAACTAATTTCTCGTAACCAAGTTGGCTCTCAATCATGGCTTTTTGGAAGGTTGGGATTTTTCCTACAGTAAAAGCTTTCGGTCCATCACTAGTTAGCGCAGCTGGAACTTCTACCATGGCGTCATTTTGTAAATTTGTAATAGCACCATTATTCGGTACGATGACGAGATACACATCGCTCAAGTTGTAGGCTAGCGAAGCCGCGACTCTCACCATGTATCGACCATGGATATCGGCATGCAGTGTTTCGTGCTTCGTGGTGCCCGCTTCAATTATTCTTGCGTTCAATTCAAACACTCGTTTCTCACGGCCGTTAATTACCTGCCTTGCGCGAGTATTATTGATATCCTCTTTCGCTACCATTTTTTCAGGGTACAAATAGTATTGAAGATACGTATTCGGCAAAAACTCTGGATTATCAGCAAGCATTGTTCTCATGTTTTTGAATGTGGCTTGCCACGATGGGTCATCCGCTATTTCCGCATCAACCGCACTGATCCCTTCTTTTAGGATGATATTTTTAATTTTATCCGTTAAGTCTTCACCCTGTTTATTACGAATTTTGGTAAACCAGCCATAGTGATTAAGCCCAAAATATTCAGGAACAAAGTCCCAAATTTCACACCCTAACAATTGCGCATAGCTGACCATAATCGCTGCTGGCATATCACAAATATTTAGAATTCGCTTATCATGCGGAAATTCACGATTTAAAGCTTCAGCGACAATTGCCGCCGGGTTGGTGTAATTAAGAATCCACGCATCTGGACACGTTTGTCGGATCTCGTTCACTAGCTGGATCATATCGCCGATAGAGCGAAGCCCATATGCCATTCCTCCCGCGCCACATGTCTCTTGCCCAACACAAGAGTTGGATAGCGGGATTTGTTCATCGCGCTCGCGCATGGCCAACCCACCAGTGCGGATCTGGATAAAGAAAAAGTCCGAATCTGCGAATGCGACAGATTTATCCGTTGTATAAACAAACTCTTCAACTTCTGGATAGTGTTCTCGCAATAGAATTTCAGTAGCTAATGCATTCGATTCTTGGCGTTTCTCATCTATGTCGTAAAACGCGACTTTTGCGAGTGGAAAGTTATCTTTTTCGGCAATAAGGCTGTTCATCATACCAAGTGTGTATGTACTGCCAGCACCAACAATCGTTAATTTTTGACGTTTCATTTCGCTACCTCAAATGTTTATCCTGCAAATGTATAAAATAAGTATTAATACTTTTATGATACATTTAAAGTGTAAGCACATAGATACGAGATAAAAATCACACAAAGATCCTAAGGAAAAGTATTAACTACATCTCAGATCACATTCTTGCTATCATGATCCAAGACTTAGCGAGGTATTATGAAACCCAAATACATAGACATTGCGGAACGATTAGAAAAAAAGATCAAAGATGGGGAACTACAACCTAAATCGATGCTTCCAAAAGAGAGTGATTTGCAAGAAGAGTTTTCCGTAAGCCGCGTAACCATCAGAAAAAGCTTACAAATTCTGGTCGACAATAATTTAATTAGTCGGACAAGAGGTAGTGGAACTTATGTAAACGATCTAAAAGCCCAACATGATGCCTTACATTTGCTGGGTTTTATCGAGGAAGTCAGTAAACAAGGGAAAACACCTAGCTCTCAAGTCATAAAGTTCGAACTTAAAAAGCCGAATGAGCAGGTTGCTAAGCAGTTAAATCTCTCGCCCAATGATGATACATATGAAATACATAGACTCAGGTGTATTAATGATGAGCCTGAAATTTACGAAGTCACTCATATGCCAGCAATGTTATTTCCAGACTTGAGCATAGCCATAATGAATGGTTCTAAATATGAGTACATTGAAAATAGCAAAGGATTGAAAATTGCGAAAAGCAGTCAGTCTGTCAAACCGTATTTGTTAGATGCAGAGACGGCCTCATACCTGAATGAATCAGAAGCTTCCCCTATTCTAAAAGTTGAGTCCACTGGTTACCTAGAAGATGGTCGTGCATTTGAATATACCGTCAATTACTTCCGACTTCATCAATACAGCTTCGAGTTTATTTCAACTAGGACGTAGTACTATTCGACGCTAATGGTTAATCATTGCGCCAAATCTTATATCCGACCTCTCGCATTGCTCTGCCGAGCAGGTGGGAGGCGACTGGCGCAGTGAGAACGATAAACAACATCGTACCGATAACCCGAGAGATCACGGTAACTTCAGGGAGTGAGAAAGCGACCGCTAATAACAAGCAGCTCACTCCGACAGTTCCAGCTTTGGTCGCTGCATGCATTCGGGTATACAAATCAGGAAGCCTCAGGACACCTAGACTTGCAACCAAGGTCAACAATGTTCCTAAGCATAAAAATAGTCCAATCAACACGTCCATTATTCTTTCTCCTTTCTTTTAACGATCAAACGTGCAAATGCGATCGTGCCGAGAAATGCGACCAAACCTAATGTAATGGCGATGTCTAACAGAGCGTCCTCACCGCTGTCTAAGGTGTAAACCGTAATAAATCCGATAGTGATAAATGAAATCAGATCTAACGCCACAACTCGATCAGCTAGCGTTGGTCCTAGAATTAAACGAGCAAAAGCCATAACAAAGCTGAGTAGTAGCCCAGAATAGGCAAAAGTGACCGTTATTTGCAGCCAACTATCCACGCGTCACCTCCAAAATTCGATGCTCTAACCCATCTTTAATTCCGCGAATAACCTCTTCATGTTCAGGTGCAAACATGGCATGAACGATAAGATACTTTTTATCAGCCGTAACATCCAAACTAAGCGTGCCCGGTGTTAAAGAAACCATGTTCGCCAGTAATGTGATTTCTAGATCAGAATCGACCTCCAGAGGGACATAAACGATATCAGGCTGACTCAAATGAGTAGGTGTCACGACGTCCCACACCACTTTCGCAACCGATATAACCATTTCATAAGCGAAGTACACCAATAACTTCAATGCAGATGCAAAACGTTGAAAATAGCTCGTTTTCAATCCAAATGGTTGACTCAACCTTAAAGCAAAAAAACCGACCGTAAATCCGACAACAAAATTCAGACTCGAATAGCTGCCATTAAGCATCATCCACGCTAACGCTAAGAAAAAATTGAGGAATAGATAGATCATGTATTTCCTCCTAACACCACTCTGATGTATTCAGTCGGATTTAACAGTTGTTCTGCAGCCTGAACGGAAAATTGATAAAAAGGCTCCGCCACTAAGCCAATGATTAGCGTCAACGTTGTCAATACAATAATTGGAACGCAGTACAACCAATGTACTTTGGCCTGCAGAGTCTGTTCTGGCTTCTCTCTAAATGGCTTTTTCCAAAATGCCTCACTCCAAATTTTCGTCATCGAGTAGACGGTAAGCAACCCCACCAATAACGCGGTACCTGCTAACCAGTAATATTCAGCCTGTATGCTCGACTTGATGACCAATAGCTTTCCCCAGAAACCCGATAGCGGTGGAAAACCGGCCAGAGAAAACGCAGGGACAAGAAACAAGAACGCCAACCAAGGCATAGCTTTGTATACCCCACCCAAATGTTCAAGTTGACTAGAGCCATATTTGCGCTCGATGAATCCACCTATTAAGAACAAATTCGCTTTTACAATGATGTGATGAACAATGTAGAAAATGGCACCGGCTAAAGCTAAGGGAGTGTAAATAGCCAACCCCATGATCATATAGCCTATTTGGCTAATAATATGAAAAGAAAGAATTTTCTTAATGTCGAATTGGCTAGCTGCTCCTAAAACGCCCGTTAACATGGTTAGCCCTGCGACCCAAATTAACGTCGGTTGCCAGCCACTCTCGGCGAGCGGAAATACTAAGGTGAAGACTCTTATCAACGCGTATACACCGACTTTAGTAAGCAACGCGGCAAACAGTGCCACCACACCGCTTGGCAACGTGTGATAAGAAGCGGGCAACCAAGCAAATAAAGGAAAGAGTGCCGCTTTAATAGAGAAGGCAAACAAAAACAGCGCGGACAGCATCATGTTGATGCTCAATTCATTTTCCCCTACTTTGGTGTAGAGATCGGCCAGGTTCAAGGTGCCCGTTGCGCCATACAACAAGCCGATAGCAAGCAAAAATACCAGCGTCGAAATCAGGTTCAACATCACGTACTTTACTGCACCATCAACTTGAGTTTTCGTTGCATCTAACACCATTAAACCAAATGATGAAATGAGCATGACCTCAAACCAAACATACAGATTAAAAATATCTCCAGTCAGGAAAGCGCCATAAACGCCAGCAAGCAACATGTGCATTAACGCATGGTAATTGCTATAGGAGGGCTTTCGGTGAAGGTCCGCCATCGCGTAGAAAACACATATCGCACCAATCACCGCCGTTATCATCACCATAGCAACGCTGAGGTAATCTGCGACAAACACGATACCAAATGGCGCACTCCACTGACCAAAAGCAACGGCTTGAATACCATTATTTATGATGTTTTCTGTGAGAAAGCCCGCTACGAAAAGGTTCGAAATCGCACTTACACCGCTCAACCACTCAACACTTTTTGTTGAGCGACGGACGAAGAAGATAGTCAACGCCGTACTCAGCGAGAGAACAACCGGTAACGTAAGCAAAATCGAACTCATTGACCCTCCTCAGAACGTTGCATTTCATCGACGTTTGCAGTTCCAGTGTCTTTATAAGCTCGATAGAACAGCATTAAAGCAAAAATAAGCAGTCCAAAACCGATGACTATCGCAGTTAAGATAAGCGCTTGAGGTAAAGGATTTGCCGCGCTATCTGGTGGTAAAAGAGCATTATCGCCAATCAATGGCGGTTCTCCGGGCGTCAGCCTCCCAGCGGTAAAAATAGCAAGGTTAACCGCACTACTGAGTAACATGATGCCGAACAAAAGACGCAAGATATGCTTTTCAAGCATTAAATAAACACCTGCTGCGACAAATACTCCAACGACAACACTCCAGACTATTTCCATCACTCTAGCTCCTCATTAATACGAAGCAGCATACCCATCACGCCACCTATAACGGCAAGGTAAACACCAACATCAAAAACCAATGGCGTCCCTAGTGGTATCACATCTTTCCACCACAGTCCGGTCAAAAACGGTTTATCAAACGCAAAGCTCAAAGCACCAGAAACTAAGCTCAATGCGATGCCAGATAACGCAATGAGAAACGGCTTGAAATACAACCTAGAACGAACGTATTTCGGTGATTCCGCGAACATGAGAAGTGATAAACCAATAACGGCAATCAACGCACCAATAAAGCCACCACCCGGTTCATTATGACCACGTAACAACAGATACACTGAAAATACGAGCATGAGTGCCGAAACAATGTGTGCCGTGGTTGCAAAAATTAATGATTGGATACGATTTTGTTTTTTCGCTCTTGTCTTAAGCAAACTCACTGCCGCAATCCCTGCAATAACAACGACAACAACTTCTCCCAATGTATCAAATGCGCGAAAGTCGACCAGAATAACGTTAACAATGTTTCGCCCATGTCCACCCGGGACACTGTTTTCTGCAAAGAAATCTGACACCGAAGAGTCCATCGGCTGAGACGTGATTCCTAACAAAAGTAAAGTAACCGAAACACCTATCACACCTGCTATGCAAATATTCGCTACTTTACGTTTTATTGAATGCTTGGGCACGGTGGTTAGACGTGGCATATGACGCATTAACAATGCAAGAAAGACCACCATTAATGTTTCCACTAACAGTAAAGTCTTCGCAACGTCCGGGGCGCTATAAATCATAAAAACAAGCGTGGTCATGAAGCCAATCATACCAAGCGCAGAAATCGCAAGAAGTCTTGCGTGGGACAACGTACATACGAGCGCAGCACCAATCAACAATAAGGCAATACCAATCTCATAGAAAGTGACACTTGAAAGTTCGCCAACCAAAGGCAGAGGAATAAGCGCTACCTGACTCAGTAACGCAACGGCAAGTACCGTGAAAAATAATAGGACATAGCGACTCAATTTCTTTTGCTGTAACCGCGCCGTTTGCCACTTCGCCACTGTCATCATGCCATCTAATAGTCGTTCAAAAATATTCTCCGCTTTGGGGACGAATAGATGTAACCGCTGAAAAAATGCAAACACAGCTGGATAAACACGGTACACCACATACCCCAACGCTAGCGTAATAACGCTTAACACTAACGGTACATTCACGCCATGCCATAGTGATGTCTCTTTAAGAGTTGCTGTGGGCAGAATGTCAGCAGAGCCCGGAAAAATAATATTGCGATCTAACCAATTCAAACCGAATAACGGAACTAGGAGGCTGCCAACTGCCAAGAGCAAAGGCGAGATCCACATGGCTTTTTTTGTCTCAACTGGCTTAGTTTCAATCGGCACGAGATCACGGCGAGCAAAGAATGGTCTCGCAATAAGCATAATGGTTAGCGCGACCATCAGTATATTCACGATTAAAAGTACAAAGGCGATCCAGTTATTGAGCTCTACTGCGGACTTGTACATGTATTCTTTGCTCAAAAAGCCTAACAACGGCGGGAACCCCGCTTTAGACAATGCAGCCAAACTCCCCGCAACCATGCTGATGACGAGAACTGACTTCAGGCCGTACAATTGATCAATATCTCGTGTTCCTGTCGCTTTGTCGATATTACCCACCACCATAAACAGCGCAGCTTTATAGAAAGAGTGAGCGAGAATAAACATCAATACTGCACTAACGGCCAAATCTGTGCCCATACCTAGTAATAATGTTAATTTACCCAAAGCAACATTCGTGCTGTAGGCTAGCATCAGCTTCAAGTCAGTTTGTTTTAATGCGACAAATGTGCACCAAATGGCCGTGATACTCCCAGTGATGACTAAAGCATAAAACCAGATCTCGCTGTGGGCATAAACTGGCGATAAACGTGCTAATAGGTAAATGCCTGCCTTTACCATTGTTGCCGAGTGTAAATACGCACTGACCGGAGTGGGAGCTGCCATCGCGTTAGGTAGCCAAAAATGAAACGGGAATTGCGCAGATTTAGTAAATGCACCGAGTAGTATGAGCACTAGAGATGGGATAAACCATTCATGCTGCGCAATAGTGTCTGCCTGCTCGATAATGGTATTTAGCTCATAACTCCCTGCCATTGCTCCCAGCAAGATAAGACCAGCTAGCAACGCTAGTCCACCAGCACCGGTAACAATCAGCGACTGCAAGGCGTTTTTCCGAGACGTTTTATTTTCGTGATTAAACCCGATCAGTAAGTAAGAAGTGATGGTGGTGAGTTCCCAGAAAACAAATAACAACAGAATGTTATCGCTCATCACAATCCCTAGCATGGCAAGCATGAATAGGGTTAGATACAAATGAAAGGAAAACCGGCTATCACTTTCTCGTAAATAAGCCAAAGCGTAGATTTGAATCAGTGCGCCAATCCCACTGATCAGTCCCGCAAAAAGAAATGAAAGGCCATCTAGTCTAAAGCTAAGGTTGATATCGAGGCTTGGTATCCATTCCGCATTCCAGCTCACGCCTGCAGGAGTATAGATATAGAAGAGAAAAGAGAAGATTAAAACTGGCAGCGCAGGGAAAATCAGTAAGACCAACTGATTATCTAGGTTTTTCGGCAGGTTTTCTTTACCCGTTATGTTATTCAACATCGCAGCCCATTCGTTATTATAAGAAGGTACGCGCTATTCGGCGCAAATGACAAACTCCACTGTATTGTTTTAGCCCAAGCGCTTCAAAAACGATCATGAAACCAAGGGAAAAGTAGCAAACAGTAATCACTGAGTGCTACTTAGAGGAACGCCGATACAAACCGCTATTTGCTGTCTGCTACGGCATAAGAACGTAGGTCACTACTTACATATTCTTGGCTGAATGTATATGGATTATCGTCATCAGCTAACTCGAATGCATCGTAGGTGCAGTCACCGATATCATTTCTCGGACAAACATAAACATTCGAACGTTCTATCATTTCTGTGTGGCATTTCGGGCATAGGTTTTTCATGTCACTCTCCTCTGATAACTTATTGATACATTGATAATTCCATGTTCTAGAGATCCATCTCCCTCCTTTACCTAAAACATCACTTAAACCCAACTTTGTTACACCCCAATTACTGAATCGGTGAGACAAAACCATCGGGCTTAAGAGCGACCAAACTACAGTTAATCGATTGCAAAATATTTTCAGCCGTATTACCAATGACATAACCAGATATACCAGTTCTCGCTAAGGTTCCCATTACCAGCACGTCTACCTCAATACTCTCTACGTAATCTGGAATCTTTTCGTCGGGTTTTCCATGCAGGTGGTGAATCACAATTTCACCTGTAATCCCAGACTCCTCCAACAGCTGTTGCAGAGCTTGTTTATGATCGGCTTTTGCTTTGTCGAGTTCATGTTTCAACTCAGCATCATCGACTTGAATCCAAGCGTTACCATTAAGGTAGTTTTCTAAGTAATACTCCCAGCAAGAAATCACGTGTAAACGACTATCGCAGGTGTCGGCTATCGAACGCGATAATTCGAGTAAACGCACGGCTAATGAGTGCTGTTCATCGCTTGCCGTTAATGGGTCGATAGCCACAGCAACACGGCGTTTATCTCTTGGCTTATCAATTGGTCGGTGCAACCAAAGCGGACAAGGGCATTTTCGTAACAGAGTAATATCAATAGCTTTGAAACCCTCAGCACCTTCACCGAGCGGTTCAGCTTCTTTGATGATGAGATCTTTGTTATCAGCTAATGCTTCTTGAATAATACAGACAGCGGGCTTTTCACTGCTTTTCACAGTAAGAGGAAATGCGAGATCCTCTTCAGAGAGTCCCAGCTTCTGTCTGTATTCGTGAATACTTTGTTTGAGGGAGTCTTGCAGCGATTGCTCATAACTTTGCTGATACTGGATCATGTCTGTTGGGAAATCAGGACACGCTATTAGCCCTGAGACAGGCACTTTGTTGCTAGATGCAATCCTCATCGCTTGTTCGAGGGCGTCACTATGGCCTGGCAATCCTTGTGTTGCAAAAAGTATGTTTGCGAATCGTTTCATACACACCTCCTTGTTTGGTTAAATATTAACCACCCACAAAGTATAATACCTAACGGATAATTGTAACGGCTTGTGACGTTGATGAAATCAATTCTCATTAAGAGACGGATATTGCTTCATTTTGTTTTACGTCACACTCTCCTTTCTTCACAACTATCGCCTTCGACCTAAATAAATTCCTCTACCTAAAGTTGAGACCAAATAAAAACCCAAATTACTCAAAGTTTTTTCTCACCTTGAGTAACTTGGGTATAAGCAATAACACACTTAGTGTCCGGATTTAAATGGATGACCTAAATTTTCACGCAACTTAGTTTAAAGATGCCATCTCAATCACGAATCGATATGCAAAGTTTTACGGCTTTAGTGACCTAAAATCGCCGTAACTCGATGTTAAGGTTGTTGTTTTGTCGGTGCCAAAGCAATTTCACGAACACATACACCTTGCGGTTGCTGATAAGCAAACAGCACTGCTCGTGCAATGTCGTCTGCTGCCAACACGCCGCCCATATCCACCTTCCAGGCGTCATAACCATCTTTAATATCTTGAGACGTTGTATGTGAAAGTAATTCCGTTTCCACTGCACCAGGTGCAATCGTGGTAACGCGAACATTTGATGACGCAACTTCTTCACGTACGTTTTCAGAAATAGCATGAACCGCAAATTTGGTACCGCAATAAGCAGCATGATCAGGGAATGTTTTCTTGCCCGCAATAGAGCTGATGTTAATGATCGTACCACTGTTACGTGCTTTCATCGGTGCTAGGACGGACTGCATGCCATTGAGCAAGCCAATTACGTTCACATCAAACATGCGCTTCCACTCCGATGCTTCCTGAGTATCTATCTGACCGAGAAGCATAACGCCTGCGTTATTTACAAGTGCATCTACCGGACCATACAACGCTTCAGCTTTCTCTATTGCAGCCTCGAAAGAAGCTTTGTCGGTCACATCTACCTTTTCACAAAGCGTATTTGGTAAGTTTAATGCTTCCAAACGTTCTACACGTCTTGCTAACAAAAGAAGAGCATGGCCCTGGTCACTGAAGTGACGTGCAATCGCTTCACCAATGCCTGAACTAGCGCCTGTAATAACAATTAACTTTTTCATTTTGAATCCTTAATCGAACGGTTTACATCAGTGGCGGTAAGTTTAAGAAAACTTTGTTTGTTGATATATACCGACCTAGTTGAAACACTGTTGTTATACTGCAACAATACTTTTTTGAATTATGAAGAAGTCATCATGCAAACACACATCAACCTTGCGGATATTCGCTCTTTCGTCCTAATCGCTCAACTAGGAAACTTCACGAAAGCAGCAGAGCAACTTGGCGTTTCTCGCTCACACGTTTCACGTCAAATAACAAATCTGGAACAACAGATTGGTGTCACTTTGCTACAAAGGACCACTCGAACACTGAACCTCACCGAAGCAGGCAAGGTTCTGTATAAACAGTGTGAAACTGCCCTTCACAATATTGATCAAGCTGTTATGGCAGTGGTTGATGATGTAGAAGACTTAAGAGGTGACATTCGTATCAACTGTGTCGGGGGCTATTTAGGAGAAGACGTTGTCGCAGATATCGTTGCTCAATTTCTAATCCAACACCCACAAGTGAGCATTAACTTAGATTTTAGTAGCCATCGTGTCGATTTAATCGCGGATGAATTCGATATCGCTTTTCGAATGGGAAAGTTAGACGACTCCAACTTTATCGCTCGCAAACTGATCGGGCTTTGTTGCGTAATTCGATGGAACTAAATCAAGAAGCTACGATCTGAGCGGTTACGCCCATCAATCGTCGTAGCCTCATGCCTAAA